>WLKV01000007.1 GCA_009701085.1 Actinomycetota bacterium
CGTTTGGCCAGACAGATGTTGCGATCGTGATTGGTGCTAATGACGTTGTGAACCCTGCAGCACAGACAACTCCAGGATGTCCTATCTATGGAATGCCAATTCTTGAAGTCAATCACGCATCCAACATCATCTTCCTGAAGCGCTCAATGCGTCCAGGATTTGCTGGTATCGAGAATGAACTTCTCTACGATCCAAAGACGATGTTGCTCTTTGGAGATGCAAAGGCATCTCTAACAAAGGTTGTCTCAGCGCTCAAAGCGCTGTAAATAACGGAAGAAAACTCTGAAAGTGAGGGGGCTGCTAACAATCGCGGCTAACCTTCAGATTTCAAATTTTTCTTTCGCGTAATACGCAGAACTCGTTACCTTCGGGATCAGCCATGACAACCCACGTTGTGTCGGGATCTGTTGACTGCCCGATATCAATCTTCTTCGCGCCAAGCTTCTCGAGACGGGCAACTTCTGCAGCTTGATCATCTGGGCGCAGATCTAAATGCAATCTATTCTTTACAGCTTTTGAATCCGGAACTTTAAGAAAGAGAATGTCAGGAAAGCCTGTCTGATTTGGATCGTTAAGTTCGCGCTCAATCCACCAACCAATGTCATCTCCATCTTCGCCAACAGTCCAACCGAGAGCTTCTGCCCAAAATTGAGCAAGCGCTAATGGATTGTGTGCGTCAACAGTGATGCATTGCAGTCTGAGTGCCATGCGGAAAATTATCCCTCTTGTAGGTCAGTCGGAGCGTTATGCACGTCGAGAACATCGCCAGATAACTTATCTGTGCGGTTCAATTTTGATGAGTCGCCTGGCTTCTTGGCATCTTCCTTATAGATCGCAGGGATTGAGCCCAAGAGACCCTTCTGGAAATCTTCAAATGCTTGAAGTACTTCGCGCTTTGTATTCATGACAAATGGCCCCATCCATGCAACAGGTTCCTTAATTGGTTGGCCACCGAGAATAAAGAGCTCGAGGTTTGGAGAGCGCGACTCTTGCTGGTTAGCAGCGCGTACAACGATTGTGTCGCCATCGCCAAAGACTGTGAGCTGACCCATTGAAACTGGACGCTGTTCGTCGCCAACAAAACCATGACCTGACATTGTGTAAACAAGTGCGTTGTAATCCTTGCGCCATGGAAGGCGAAGTTCTGCACCAGGTGCCACAGTTGCGTGAATCAAAGTAATTGGAGTCTGTGTTGTTCCAGGACCTACGTGTCCATCCAATTCGCCAGCAATGATGCGAATAAGGGAACCACCATCAGTAGAAGAGAGAAGTGCAACATCGTTTGCACGAACATCCTGATATGCAGGAGGTGACCACTTCTTAGCCGCAGGAAGATTGACCCAGAGTTGGAATCCGTGGAATAAACCACCTGACATCACCAGATGCTCTGGGGGAGTCTCAATGTGAAGAATTCCGCCGCCAGCTGTCATCCACTGTGTATCTCCATCAGTGATTGTTCCGCCGCCGCCATTGGAATCTTTATGATCGAAGATGCCATCAATAATGTATGTAACAGTTTCAAAACCACGGTGTGGGTGCCATGGAGTTCCCTTTGGCTCACCTGGTGCATATTCCACTTCACCCATTTGATCTAAGTGAATAAATGGATCAAGCTCTGCTAAATCAACACCAGCAAATGCACGACGAACCGGGAAGCCTTCACCTTCGAAACCTTGTGGCGCAGTTGTCACACTCTTAACGCGACGTGCGCGCAGACCTGTTGTATCGCTGATGCGAGGAAGGATGGTGATGTCACTGACGGTTACTGCTGGCACGGTGGCTCCTTTGTCTTGCCTCAAATGTAGTTGAACTTTCAACTAGTTGCAACCCGAAGTGTTAATGCGCCATGCGCTTGGCCCTTGGTTAAGTGGGCTCATTTATGGAGCGCGCAGGTGTGAAGAAGGACTTACCGAGCGGAGATGTCCAGGTGCAGGAGCCATCGCTAAAGCTCTCGATCTTCCATCCATCGTGAGTTTTGAGGCGGTGATGTCTTCGGCAGAGCGCGCCGAGATTATCGGGAGAGGTGGTGCCACCGGATTCCCAGCTTTCGGCGTGATCGAGATCGGAAAGAAGGGCCGATCTTCGACAACCTGGAAAACGACAAGTTCGATCTCGAGCGATGAGAAAGTCTTTGAGATGTTGAGGTGGCTCGTAACTTTCGCGACCAAAGTCGAGAAGATTACCGGTCTGCGGCTCAGTGATAAATCTCTTCCACTTTGCATCTGATGCGAGCTCGCGTGCGACCGATGCAGGAATTGGACCATAACCGGCAAGTTGGCCTGGGTTTTCAGCGAGGCCAAGAAGTGTTGGAAGATCGATAGTGACGTTGACGGTTAGAGGACGGCGTTGAGGTATGACGGTTTCAGATATTTCGGAGAGGAAGTTTGAGCAGATGGCAGAGAGAGCATCTGCGCGCTTCTGGTCGATAGTGCGACTTACTTCGCTACTGTCATTATTCGACTTTGCAGATTCCAACTCGTTGCCAATACGCGAATGTTCAAGCTGCTCCTGTCGCAAGATAAATGACTCAATCGAGTTCATAACAATCTGGGCATCGGCCGCAGGCAAAATTGCGATGACTGTAGACATGCCATCTGCTTCGTTATAGCAACTTACTCGTCGAAGTGAAGCGGCACGAGAAGTTACCTCCTCGAACTCTTCGGGAATAGATTTGGCTATGTCAGTCCGAATACGAGCAGTAAGTTGACCTGGCGTGTGTAGCTCAGCGAATGAAAGTGCGCGTTGTTCCACGTCGAAGATGACAGAATCCGGTGCACCATTACGAATTGCAGTTGCTGTTTCACGAGCAATTACAGTTGCGTGCGCGGCAGAAATTTCTCCTGTAGCAAGTGCCGAACAGGTGTTAGGTAAGTTATTGACCAAAGTGCGCGCAATATCAATTCGTGACTGCGCAGTCGCCGGCGCTAATCGAAGTGCGGTCGAGATATCTTCGCGCTCTGCTTCATCAACACCGTAGAGCGGACCATCACCTTCACTGGGTTGTAGCCCAGCAACGGCTGCTATTGCGCGTTGACGTAGCGCGTAGAGCCAACCGTCTTGACGGTCGAGTGCAGCAAGATAGTTAATGCGGTCGACAGCGCTGAGTGTCCATGGATCGATCTCTGAGAGACGCGCCATTGTGGCTGCACCTGGAATTGCGTGGAGGAGCTCTGCCACACGTTGGGAGAGCTCATCTACATCAATGAGGCGCGCTGTTGTCATGGAAGGGATAGTTGTTGAGCGCACTGACAAAGAGTTGAGAGTTTCGCAGAGTTTGAAGCATCTGGGGAAAAGTATTTTCGGGAGAATTGCTGAGCGTGCGTAAAAGTGCGGGTTTATTACAGTCCGTAGCGGCGTTAGAATAAGAATGTGAACAAGCATGCGCCGAAGCTCAATAAGGTGATTCTGTATTACAAATTTACGCCAATCGCCGATCCTGAAGCTGTGCTGCTCTGGCAGAAATACTTGTGCCAATCTCTCAATCTCAAAGGCCGCATTCTGATTTCAAAGCATGGAATCAACGGAACTGTCGGCGGAGAAATGGCCGATGTAAAGAAATATGTGCGCGAAACTCGCCGCTACGAAGGCCTCAAGAAAACGGTCTTTAAATGGTCAGATGGAACCGGAAATGAATTTCCTCGCCTTCGCGTCGTTGTTAAAGATGAACTCGTCGCATTCGGCAGCCCCAACGAAATCGAAGTTGATGAGAATGGCGTTGTCGGCGGCGGCGTTCACCTTCGCCCAGAGCAAGTGGAAGAACTAGTGAAAGAACGCGGCGATGAAGTCGTCTTCTTCGACGGTCGCAATGCATACGAAGCAAAGATCGGAAAGTTTAAGAACGCAATCGTTCCTGATGTAGATACATCACGCGATTTCATCCGCGAGATTGAGAGCGGTAAGTACGACCATATTAAAGATAAGCCAGTCGTTACTTATTGCACCGGCGGAATCCGCTGTGAAATTTTATCTGCAGTGATGAAGAAGCGCGGATTTAACGAGGTCTATCAAATCGATGGTGGAATCGTTAAGTACGGCGAGCGTTTCGGTGATGAAGCAAACTGGGAAGGCTCGCTCTACATCTTCGATGATCGTATGGCGATGGATTTCAGCGATAAGGCGAAGGTCATTGGCGAATGCGATAAGTGCAGCGCGCCTACAAAAGACTTCCGTAACTGCAATACAGCTTCATGCCACCAACTAATTCTTCTCTGCGATTCATGTGCATCGCTGCCATCAAACCTCAGCTGTACACACGATCAATCTCGTCAGCACGACTCCGAACTCGTCGGGTAGCACCTCGTGATTTGGTGGCCCGCAGAGATTCCCACTCTCCAGTATGGGCTGGTCACACTTCGCCCCAGCGCCGAAAGAGATATCGATTCAATCTTCAACGCCTGCCAAGATCCACTCATCCCAGCATTCACAACGGTTCCGGCCAACTACACACTCGATCACGCAATCGATTTTGTGCGCTCGGATCCCTTTAGCTTCTCAGAACGTCGCGAACTCCGCTTCGTGATTGATTATGGAAATGGTGACGATGCGCAATTTGCTGGAGTTATTTCACTCCACACCATCAACATCAAGAACCACGCCGCCGAAATCGGTTATTGGATGGAGAAGTCGATGCGTGGAAAAGGTATCGGCACTATCGCTGCAAAGATGATTACCGATTATGGATTCCGATCACTCGGCTTTAGACGTATTGATGGCTTAGCAGATGTAGAAAACGCCGCTTCACAGAAACTTCTCACAAGTGCGGGCTTCCAAAAGGAAGGAATATTGCGCAACAAGGTCACACGTGATGATGGTCGGCAGATTGATATGGCACTCTTTGCAACGACCGATATCACCTGGAAACCGCTAGATAACTAGTGGGGACCATCTAGCAATATTCGAGAGGAGCGCCATGGAATCCCTTGCCTTGGTCGTCTCCGTCATGATCGGAAATATTCTCTTTTCTGGTCCATTTGCTCTCTTCTTAACTCTGCCTCGCATCCGCTCTATTAGCGATAGTCGACTCTTTCTCATTGTGCGCAGACTCGCAATGGGAGCAGCTGCTCTTACTGGAATTTCCTTAAGCACGCTCTTTCTCTTCAATCATCTTCCTTTGATAGTAAATCTCTTAGCGCTGTTCTGTATAGCAACACATCTCTGGGCCGCAGATCGCGAATATGGAAAGTTCATCTCATCAAGGCTTCGTCGCAATGGTTAACGCTCGCAGAAAATTCCTTAGTGTTGTTGCAGCTGCAGCGCTCTTCTTGCCGCTGATATCAGCGCCCATAAGCACTGCAGACAATGCGCCCCGCAAGATTATGACGGGATGGGTTCCTTATTATTCGATGAAGACTGCGCTTCCTGATGTTCTCAATAACATCGACCTCATCAAAGAGGTAATGCCCTTCTGGTACACCTTGAAATTTAACGGTAAGACGAAAGAAACTTTTATCGCCGATCTCTATGCGCCGGCTAACCCCAGCGTTCCTATCGCCGAACCACTCGCAGCGATGCGTAACGCTGGACTATCGATAATTCCCACCATCACAGATGGCACAGATAAATTGGTACTCGCTGGGCTCTTAAAGAACCCCACATCACGCACGCAAATTGTCAATGCAGTCATGAACTTAGTACGCACCAATAACTACGATGGAATTGATCTCGACTTTGAAGGCTTTGCATTTGTCGACGGAAATGGCACCTGGACAAGTACCGCACCTTCGTGGGTTGCATTCGTTAAAGAGCTCAGCGCTGCGCTGCATGCTGAGAATAAGTTGCTTTCAGTCTCAACTCCTTATGTATTAAATCCCAAGGATGCGCAGAAGGGCTATTACGTCTATGCCTGGGCAGCGATTGCTTCATCTATCGACAAGCTTCGCATCATGACTTATGACTACTCCGTTGCAAAGGTCGGTCCACTGGGTCCCATCACGTGGGCAGAGCGCACAGTGCAATATGCGGTCTCCATCATGCCTGCATCCAAAGTATTTGTTGGGGTTCCTGGATACGGTCGAGATTGGGTAACTGCGGTGACTGGTGTCTGTCCTGCAAACGTAGTCAACACAATTAAAGCCGGCGCCAAAGCTGCAACATTTGTTATGCGTGATGCACAGGCTCTTGCAGCAACATATGGCGCTGTGCCTACATACGATGAGAAATTTGGCGAGATGACTTTCTCTTACCAAAAGGTTTACAACGGAGTTACTGCAACAGGCCTCTCAACATCATGTACTGCTTCGCGAACTGCGTGGTACCAAGATGCGCGCGGATGGGCGCTCCGTGCAGCGCTTGTAACAAAATACCGAATCGGTGGAATCACGGCATGGACATTTGGCATGGAAGAACCCTTAGCGATGGAATCAATTCGCCAAGTAGCAAAGGCAATCGCGCCTGATCAAGTTAACGTCACAGCAGCAATCGATAAGTCGGCGATTGAATACGGTAATCCAATTACTGTCACAGCAACATTTACGATTAAAGATAAGTCACCGGTTGTTGGCGTTCCAGTACGCATCGAAGGAAAATCAGCAGGCGATAGCAATTGGCGCACCTTAGCTACTGTGACAACGGGTATCGATGGAAAGATTGAGAAAGCTGTTTTAGTTGGTAAATCAACTGCAGTACGCGTGTACTCAGATTCAACGTGGGAAAGATCCGAAGGCGTCAGTTCAGAGTTCCCAATCACTGTAAATCGCCTCCTTGTTCTGGCTGCACCAGGGACTATGAAGGCGTTGGGATCAATCACCATCACTGGAAATATCCGACCTCGCACCGCTGGTGCATCTGTGCAGTTAGAGAAGCTGGTTGACAAAGAGTGGAAGCCACTTGATCAAGCGATCCTCACCGATGCGCAAGGGAACTTCTCATTAACTCTTGCAGGACAACAACGTGGTGTTGCCTCATTCCGCGTCACGGTGGCATCTGATTCGCTCTGGAACGTTGTGACCAGCCCTACCTTCAATATCATTATCCGGTGATGGTAAAGACTGCAGATAAGATCGAAGAAGAGATTCGCGCAATCTTTTCTGGCGATACCCCATGGGTCACCATCGTCTGGGATGACCCAGTAAACCTTCAAACATATGTGGTCTATGTATTTATGGAGCTCTTCGGTTATTCGAAAGCGAAAGCGACAGAGTTGATGTTGCAGGTCCATAACGATGGCAAAGCAATTGTTTCAACAGGTAGTCGCGAAGAGATGGAACATGATGTTGCGCGCCTTCACGAATATGGCTTGTGGGCAACTCTCCAGCGTGGCGATCAGCTATGACAGCAACCGAAGGGTTTAAACGCCATGGTGACCATTCCTATGTCGCCACCTTTGCCGATAGTGAGAAAGAGGTGCTGCTCAACCTCTGCGAACAGATCATCGAACTCCTAGCTGAACGCCAAGACCATGGCCACGACGACCCACTCGCTGCAATGGTCGGCATTACCTCTCACGATTCACCACCTGAAGATGAAGTTCTGCACCGCTTATTGCCCAATGCCTATGCAGACCAAGTCGATGCATCGGAATTTCGCCGATATACCGAAGCGACTCTGCGACAGAAGAAACAAGCGCACGCAATTTCTATGCGCATCCACCTCAAATCTTCCGATGATGGAACAGTTGATTTAGATCATGACAATGCAAATGCATGGCTTGGAGCCATTAACGATATTCGTTTAGCACTGGGTGTTCGCTTGAAAGTTGAGAACAATTCGCATGAAGAACTTGAACTTTTAGCACCTGATGATCCACTACGCGGTGTCTACGCTGTCTACACATGGCTAGGTTGGCTTCAAGAGACTCTTCTCTCTGCACTCATCGATGATGCTGATGAGGATGAAGAATCACAGCTTGGAAATTCTTAAGGCACAATCACTTCTTAAGAGTGTGTAGGATTGCGCTATGTCACTCGAGATATCACGAGCATTTGTTGATGCAATTCTCGAACAATCACGCGCTGAATACCCCGACGAATGCTGCGGAGTAATTCTTGGGCCAGCTGGCTCAGATAAAGCACTACGCCATAAGCCGATGCTCAATGCAGCTCACTCACCAACATTTTATGAATTCGATCCCAAGGATTTACTAGCGCTCTACCGTGAGGTTGACGATAACGATGAAGAGATTGTCGTGATCTACCACTCTCACACCGAGACTGAGGCTTATCCATCCCGTACAGATATCTCCTATGCGGGCGAACCTGGCGCTCACTATGTCTTGGTCTCTACACGCAAAGAGATTGCACCTGCAACAGAGTTTCGTTCCTATCGCATCATCGATGGCGTTGTGACTGAAGAACCCGTCACAATCGTTGGCTAATCTTTCGGCCAATCTTTGGATTAGAGTTCACAGCGTTTTTTCGACATAATTGAGCCATGTCAATCGAAGTTCGTATCCCAACAATTCTGCGCCCATATACAAAGGATCAGAAGACCGTTGAAGCTGCAGGTGCAACCCTTTCTGCAGTCATCACTGACCTCGATGCAAATTACTCAGGTCTGGGCGAACGCCTCCTTGAAAATGGCGCACTCCGCCGCTTCATCAACGTATACGTCAATGATGAAGATGTTCGCTTCCTTGGTGGACTCGATGCGCAAATCAAAGATGGCGATTCAATAACAATTTTGCCTGCAGTCGCTGGCGGCTAATTTGGCCCGCTACGACTCTCTCGAAGCTTCGGTAGGTAATACACCACTTATCGGTCTTCCTCGCTTATCTCCCGCTCCCAATGTTCGGCTCTGGGCGAAGATGGAAGATCGCAATCCCACTGGTTCAATTAAAGACCGCACTGCGATCTCCATGATTCAAGCTGCTGAGCGCGATGGTCTCTTAAAGCCTGGTGCAACAATTCTTGAGCCAACGAGCGGTAATACAGGAATCTCACTTGCGATGGCTGCAAAGGTGCGCGGTTACAAACTCATCTGCGTAATGCCTGAAAATACAAGCCCCGAACGTCGCCAACTTCTTGAGATGTGGGGCGCTGAAATTATCTCTTCACCTGCTGCAGGTGGTTCTAATGAAGCGGTGCGCGTAGCGAAAGAGATCGCTGCGAAGAATCCTGATTATGTCTTTCTCTATCAATATGGGAATCCGGCAAATACTGATGCGCATTACACGGGTACCGGCCCTGAAATCTTTAAAGATCTTCCAACAATTACACACTTTGTTGCAGGGCTCGGAACGACAGGAACGCTTATGGGCGCCGGTCGATACCTGCGCGAACAGAATCCAGATGTACAGATCATTGCGGCGGAACCTCGTTACGGCGAACTTGTTTATGGGCTTCGCAATATCGATGAAGGTTTTGTTCCTGAACTCTATGACGCATCAGTATTAACACGTCGTTTCTCAGTGGGTGCAGAAGATTCTGTAAAGCGAGTTCGTGAACTCCTTGAAGTAGAGGGAATCTTCGCAGGAATCTCAACAGGTGCAATTCTTCACGCCGCAATCGCAATGGGAAATGAAGCAGTCCGCGATGGTCGCGATGCAGATATTGCATTTATCGTCTGCGATGCAGGCTGGAAGTACTTATCTACTGGGGTATATGGCTCTCAGATTGAAGAAGCAACTGAAGGGCTCGACGGCACTCTTTGGGCTTAAAGGCTTCTCGCGGTTAGACTTATCTCCATGAGTAACGCGCCAATCGGTATCTTCGATTCTGGCGTCGGCGGCTTAACTGTTGGTCGCGCAATCCTTGATCAACTTCCCAACGAATCAACTCTCTATATTGGCGACACAGCGCGTGGCCCCTATGGCCCACGACCACTTGCTGAAGTTCGTGACTTCGCACTCGAGACTCTCGATTTTCTAGTCGATCAAGGCGTCAAGGCGCTCGTCATTGCCTGTAACACAGCAAGTGCTGCAATGTTGCGCGATGCTCGCGAGCGATATTCAGTTCCTGTCATTGAAGTTATTCAGCCTGCGGTGCGTCGCGCTGTTGCTGCAACTCGTACGGGCAAAGTTGGAGTAATCGGAACTCGTGCAACCATTGATTCAAAGGCATATCTCGATGCCTTTGCTGCAGCGCCACAGCTTCACATCACTTCCATCGCCTGCCCACTCTTTGTTGAATATGTTGAGCGCGGAGAAACGTCAGGCGATGCAATCACCAAGGTTGCTCGCGAGTATTTGCAGCCAATGATTGATGCAGAGGTAGATACGCTCGTACTGGGCTGTACTCACTACCCACTGCTTACAGGCGTTATCTCCTACGTCATGGGCAATGGAGTCTCACTCGTTTCAAGCGCTGAAGAGACTGCAAAAGATTTGTATCGCGTTCTCGTTGAGAATTCACTTCTTCGTTCACCATCAAGCACTCCAGCGACACATACATTCCTTGCAACAGGCGATGCGAAGGCATTTGAAGTACTGGCACGTCGATTCCTAGGGCCCGAAGTGGGCTCAGTACAACACCAAGTTCTCTAATCGAATAAAACCTAAAGAAAACGGGGCACGAGATGGCACGCAATGACGGACGCGCAGTAGATCAACTACGCGATATCAAAATCACTCGCGGATGGCTCGATCATGCCGAAGGCTCTGTACTCGTTGAATTTGGAAAGACTCGCGTTCTCTGCGTTGCATCATTTACACCCGGTGTCCCACGTTGGCTTAAGGATTCAGGAACAGGTTGGGTAACGTCAGAGTATTCAATGCTTCCTCGTGCAACTCATACACGTTCCGATCGTGAGAGCGTTAAGGGAAAGTTGGGCGGACGCACCCAAGAGATTTCACGACTTATTGGTCGTTCCCTTCGCGGCATCGTTGATATGAAAGAGCTCGGCGAAAACACAATCGTCATCGATTGCGATGTTCTTCAGGCAGATGGCGGAACGCGCACCGCAGCAATCACTGGCGCTTATGTTGCTCTCGCTGATGCGATCACATGGGCGCAGAAGCAGGGACATATCAAAGCTGGTGCAAAGCCACTTGCTGATTCTGTCGCAGCCGTCAGCGTTGGAATTATTGATGGAGTTCCAATGCTCGACCTCTGCTATGAAGAGGATGTTCGCGCACAAACAGATATGAACGTTGTCTGTTCTGGAGATGGTCGCTTCATCGAAGTGCAAGGAACTGCCGAAGGCGCACCATTTGATCGCGCTCTTCTTGATTCACTCCTTGACTTAGCAGTTGCTGGATCTGCAACTCTCACAAACTTACAGAAGCAAGCTCTCGCGAAGTAAATGGCACATACGCTTCTATTGGCAACGCGCAATAAAGGAAAGATCGAAGAGTTTCGTCGCATTCTTGATGCTGTTGCTCCTGGCGAGATTGAACTCGTTGGCCTAGATCAATTCCCTGATCTTCATGATGTCATCGAAGATGGTGCAACCTTTGAAGAGAATGCGCTCAAGAAAGCACGCGAAATGTCGCTAGCAACGGGAATTCCTGCAATTGCAGATGACAGTGGGCTCTGTGTTGATGCACTCAATGGTGACCCTGGAATCTTCTCAGCGCGATGGGCAGGAGATCATGGAAATGATCAGGCAAATACAGAGAAAGTACTGCAGCAACTTGTTGACGTTCCCAATGAGAAGCGCGGCGCTCACTTCACTTGCGTTGCAGCGCTCTATCTCCCTGATGGCAGAAGTCATTGCGAAGAGGCGCGCTTTGAAGGATGGATTCTTCGCGCCCCCATTGGTGAACATGGTTTTGGCTATGACCCAATCTTCCGCCCCGATGGATTACAGCTCTCAAGCGCACAAATGAGCGCAGAGGAGAAGGATGCAATCAGCCATCGAGGAAAATCACTCCGTGCAATAGCGCCTCATGTGATCACTTTGCTCAAAAGCCTAGGTTAAACTTTTACCTATATTCCACCGTTTCATAACTCAATTTCATAACCCAATTTCATGACCCAAGGAGATATACCGTGGCAGTAAAGAAGAAGACAGCAGCTAAAAAAGCTGCACCTAAGAAGACCGCTAAGAAGTCAACAGCGAAGAAGGCTGTCAAGAAGTCTCCTGCGAAGAAGACAACCGCTAAGAAGTCAGTAGCAAAGAAGAAGACAGCTAAGAAGGCCGTTGCAAAGAAGGCTGTTGCAAAGAAGGCTGTTGCAAAGAAGAAGACAACGACGAAGAAGGCAGCGCCTAAGAAGGCGGTTAAGAAGTCTCCTGCGAAGAAGTCAGCTGCTGCAAAGGTTGTAGTGCCACCAGTTCCAGCAACTGGTTCTGCACGCGTCAATGTTTCAACAACACCTACAGCTCCTAAGCCAGCGGTAAAGGCTGCTGCTCCATCAGCTGCTCCACGTCAAGGTTCATCCAGCAAGACACTTCTTGCTGTACTTGTCGGCGTAGTTCTTCTGGGTGCGATTGTTATTTCAAACTCAGGCAAAGATAACGACGATGCAGCACCTGCTGTAGAGCCTTCAATCGAAGCATCTGCAGAGCCAATGGCATCTGAGCCAGCTGCAACTGAAGAAACTCCTGCAGCAACAGA
>WLKV01000070.1 GCA_009701085.1 Actinomycetota bacterium
TCCGGTTGCGGCCAGATTAAAGAAGGCGTCCTGACTATCGGAACTGACGATCCTGCATACGGTCCATGGTTCGATAACAACACCCCTTCAAACGGTAAAGGTTATGAAGCAGCCGTTGCGTACGCAGTTGCAGAAGAGCTCGGTTACTCAGCTGACAAGGTTGAGTGGGTCAAGGTTCCTTTCAATAAGGTAATCCAGCCAGGTTGCAAGGATTTCGACTTCGATATCAACCAGGTCTCAATTACTGATGAGCGCAAGAAGGCAGTTGACTTTTCATCTGGCTACTACGACGTTTCGCAGACAGTAATTACTGTCAAGGGTTCAAAGATTGCTGGAGCCAAGTCAATCGCTGATCTCAAGGGTGCAAAGCTCGGAGCTCAGGTCGGAACAACTTCATACGCAACAATCACCGACGTCATTAAGCCAACACAGGCACCTGCGGTATTTGATACCAACGATGTTGCAAAGCAGGCACTTGCTAACGGTCAGATTGATGGACTTGTTGTCGATCTACCAACCGCTTTCTACATCACAGCAGTTGACCTAGAGAACGGTCTCATTGTTGGCCAATTCCCAGCACAGGCTGGTGGCGAGCAGTTCGGTCTCGTGCTTTCAAAGGGAAGCAAACTCACTAAAGATGTATCAGCTGCCGTTGATGCACTCCGTGCAAATGGAACTCTTGCAAAGATTGCAGATGCTTGGCTCGCAAGCACTGTCGGCGCACCGGTTCTTAAGTAATATCTAAATTAGAGAAGCGAGAGGTCCGATGACTTATCAGCCATCTGCGTTGCAGCTGCAGCGCGAAGCTGCCAAGCGTCGGGCCTCTCGCCGTTCTACCCTGATTGCTCTCTCAAGTACATTGGCCGTTGGATTCCTACTGGTCCTTGTCATCACAGGTGCTCAAGGTTATGAAATGGTGAAGAACTCTTTCTTCAACTGGCATTATGCAAAGCAAGCCATGCCTTCTGTTTTTCATGGACTTCTGCTCAATTTGCGGGTCTTAATCATCGCTGAATTTTTCGTGCTTTTACTCGGTTTGCTCATCGCTATTGCGCGAACTACAACTTCGCCAGTTCTCTACCCAGTTCGCCTCGTTGCAACTATCTATACCGATTTATTTAGAGGACTTCCCCTGCTGCTAGTTCTCTTACTTGTAGGTCTAGGGATCCCAGGACTTCGCATCAGTTGGATTCCAAACTCTGCCGTCGTGCTCGGTACCGTCGCACTCGTCCTGACCTACTCGGCGTATGTCGCAGAAGTAATTCGAGCTGGTATCGAAGGCGTTAATCCGACCCAACGACAAGCTGCGCGCGCGCTCGGTCTCACTCAATCCCAGACTCTCGAGCACGTTGTACTCCCACAAGCTTTTCGTAACGTCACTCCCCCGCTTCTCAATGATCTTGTTTCTCTTCAGAAAGACTCTGGCCTCATTTCGGTATTGGGCGCAGTCGATGCGATTCGCGCCGCAGGAATTCAAACGGCCCAATCATTTAACTTCACGCCGTATCTTGTTGCCGGTGCGCTCTTCGTTCTGCTAACAATTCCATTGACACGTTTTACAGACTGGCTCACACGTAAGCAAGATGCACGCCAGCGCGCACAGGGACAGTGGTAACCATGAGCGCACTCTTTGAAATCAAAAACCTTCGCAAATCATTTGGTGAGAATTTGGTTCTAGACGATGTATCAATCGATTTTCCTGCACAATCTGCCACCGTCATAATCGGTGCTAGTGGTTCAGGCAAGAGCACTCTGATGAGATGCATGAACCTTCTAGAAGAACTCAACGACGGCCAAATCAACCTTGATGGAATTGATATTTCGGCGTACGGGACTGATATCGACTCTGTTCGAGGTCAGATAGGTTCTGTGTTTCAAGCTTTTAATCTCTTTCCTCACCTGACCGTGGTCGACAACATCACTCTTGCTCCCCGCCTGGTCCACGGAGTGAAGAAAGACGTTGCTGATAAGAATGCTCGCGCTCTTCTTCAGCGATTTGGTCTTGCTGATAAGGCAGATGAGTTCCCGAACTTGCTCAGCGGCGGACAGCAACAACGAGTGGCGATCATTCGGGCAGTGGCGACTAATCCGAAACTTCTGCTCCTCGATGAAGTAACGAGCGCGCTAGATCCGGTGCTTATCGCAGAAGTACTTACCTTGATCTCCGAGCTCAAGCGAGAGGGAATGACTATGGTCATTGCTACACATGAGATGGGATTTGCAAAGAAGATTGCAGACAGCGTTGTCTTTCTCCATAAGGGTCGCGTACACGAGTCAGGCACCCCTGATGCAATATTCGGTTCACCGAAGACGCAAGAACTCAAAGATTTCCTGAGCGCCTTACATCAGGCTGGACGTCTCTAGCTTTTAATCGAGGAAGAAGTCGAGCAAGAAATCTTTGGTGCCTGGGACTACCGAGTACTTCTCCAAATCGGTGAAGCCTTCAGATGCAAGTACTTCATCGTCGACGAAGAAGTTTCCGGTGCATTCCTTCGAATTTCGATTAAGAATGATGTAAGCCGAGTCAGAGAGAATCTCGGGAGTTCTGCACGCAGCAGTATCAACACCCGGGATCATTTGAAGCGCAGCGGTATCGATCGCTGTACGTGGCCAGAGAGCATTCACTGCGATGCCATCTCGCTTGAATTCTTCAGACATGCCAAGCACGCACATGCTCATTCCATACTTCGCCATTGTGTAGGCAACATGGTTCTTAAACCACTTCGGCTTCATTGAAAGGGGCGGTGAGAGAGTCAAGATATGCGGATTGCGACCAGCCTCAGCCGATTCACGAAGATGAGGAATTGCAGCTTGAGAAGTTAGGAATGTTCCTCGAACGTTTACATCGAACATTAAATCGAATCGTTTTGCGGGAGTATCTTCAGTTCTCGTGAGATTAATCGCGCTGGCATTATTGATAAGAATATCTATGCCGCCAAATTCCTTGGCTGCAAGTGCCACTGCATCTGCAATCTGATTTTCATCTCGAAGATCGCATTGAATAGGAAGTGCAGTTCCTCCTGCAGCGCGAATCTCTTCCGCCGCTGTGTGGATCGTTCCAGGAAGTTTAGGGTTGGGATCCGATGTCTTTGCTGCAATGGCAACTGAAGCGCCATCTTGAGCTGCACGAAGTGCAATCGCCAATCCAATACCGCGAGATCCTCCGGTGATAAAAATACGCTTTCCTTGAAGTGACATCTATTTACCCTTCTTTGACATAAATTTCATAAAAGCTTCGGCAGCTTCTTCAGATTGAAGCGCGAGTGCGAAGAGTTGGAATTCAGCACGCATAACATGGGCAACGGCATCGTGCTTATTTGCCTTCATGAGCGCCTTGGTATTCATAATCGCCTTTGGTGGTTGCTGAGCAATTTTCTCGGCTATCTCGAGCGCATCGGTTTCAGGGTCGCCTACAATCCCAGCAATCATTCCCATCTCTTGAGCTTCATCCGCTGAAAATGATTCTCCGGTCATAAAGATCTTTGCCGCTCGTTGATATCCGACTAACTCGGGGAATAATTTTGTAGAACCTGCTTCAGGGACTAATCCAAGTGAAGTAAAGGGCATTGAGAAGTTGGCACTTGGCGATGCGATGACAACGTCGCAGTGAAGAAGCATTGTTGTTCCAACGCCAACTGCATTGCCTTTAACTGCCGCCAACAATGGCTTTGGAAATTCCAGAAGTGAACCTAAGAACTTTGCGACATCAGAATCTTCTTCGGTAGGTGGGTTCGACATGAAATCGCGAATGTCATTACCTGCCGTGAAATGATCGCCCTCGCTTGTGATGAGAACACAGCGGATATTTGAATCTTCTGCCGCCTCATTGAGGTTGCGTGCTAGTTCGCCGTACATGCCGCGAGTGAGCGCATTCATCTTCTCTGGGCGATTCAGTCGCACAACAAGGGTCTGACCATGCTGGGTAGTCGTGATTTCTGTCATTTGGGCATCTTAAAGGGTGGTCAAGGCAATTGAAAGGATGGTTCAGGAGCATAATAGGAATGAAGCAACGGAGAGGTCGCTGACATGGCACGAGATATCACCATTACAAATAGAGAGTTATCGCCATTTGAGCAGTTAGTTCTTGGATTGCTCTGCGAAGGAAAGACCAATTCAGCAATAGCTCGAGAGACCAACCACACCGAGAAGGTTATTGAAAATACGGTGAGCCGATCTGCAAAGGCATTCGGGATCACATCAGATGAAGATACAAATATTCGCGTTCTTCTAGCTCTTGCCTTTCGAACCCATTACGGCGACGCGGCATTTGACCGACTCGGGGTTCCATGTGCGCACTTTGAATTGAA
>WLKV01000071.1 GCA_009701085.1 Actinomycetota bacterium
ATGCGCGAGATGTTGATGATCACTGGTGCAATTAAGGGCGCCGGATTAGGTAAGACAACTCTTCTTCTCACCGATGGTCGATTCTCTGGTGGTTCAACAGGTCTCTGTGTTGGTCACGTTGCACCTGAAGCTGTCGATGGGGGACCGATTGCATTCATCAAGGATGGCGATCGCGTTCGTATCGATATCCCTAATCGCACACTCGATCTCTTGGTAGACCCCGCGGAACTCGAAGCCCGCAAAGTTGGCTGGAAGCCGCTGCCTCATAAGTACTCCCGTGGAGTTCTCCATAAGTATTCAAAGCTCGTCGGCTCAGCATCGAAGGGCGCTGTCTGCGACTAGTAGTTTCACTTATTGAGACGTTCATCTCATCTCTTGACGCATAGCCCTGCCCCGTTGGAGAATACGGGCATGACTTCAACACGCGCTTCAGTAGTTTCAGTGGTGGTGATTCGATAGCGCGTGCCTTCAAGTCACGCGCGCCCTCAGATATCTGAGGGTTTTTTCATTTAAGAAAGTATTACCCGCACAATAAAAGAAGAGAGAGAAAGGAGCAAGAAGATGGCGAAACACGTTCCAACAGCGAACGGCACGGAAATGACAGGAGCTACTTCATTGGTGAAAAGCCTTGAAGCAGCTGGCGTCGATGTGATGTTTGGACTTCCTGGTGGCGCAATTCTTCCTGCCTACGATCCAATCTTTGATTCAACTATTCGCCACATCTTGGTTCGCCACGAACAAGGCGCAGGGCACGCGGCAACTGGCTATGCGCAAGTAACTGGTCGCGCCGGAGTTTGTATTGCAACATCTGGCCCAGGTGCAACAAACCTTGTCACACCGCTCATGGATGCAGCGATGGATTCAGTTCCACTCGTTGCGATCACAGGCCAAGTTCCATCTGCTGCAATCGGCACCGATGCATTCCAAGAAGCAGATATCCGCGGAATCACAATGCCATTTACCAAGCACAATTACTTGGTCACAGATCCTGCCGAAATCCCTGGCGTTATCGCTGAAGCATTCCACATCGCAACAACGGGCCGTCCAGGTCCGGTTCTTGTCGACGTTGCAAAAGATGCTTTACAGAAGATGACCACATTTAACTGGCCAACTTCAATCAAGCTTGCTGGATATAACCCAAAGACAACTCCTGACGCTCAGGCAATCACCGATGCTGCCGCTCTCATTGCTCAATCATCGAAGCCAGTCTTCTATGTCGGTGGCGGAGTCATCAAGGCAAATGCTTCTGCAGAACTTCGCCAGCTCGTCGAACTTCTTGGTGCGCCAGTTGTTACAACTCTTATGGCGCGCGGTGCTTTCCCTGATTCGCATCCATTGCATATGGGTATGCCAGGAATGCACGGAACCGTTGCTGCTGTAACAGCGCTACAAAAGGCTGATTTATTAATCACTTTGGGCGCTCGTTTCGACGATCGTGTTACCGGAAAACTTTCTACATTCGCACCGAATGCAAAGATTCTTCATGCAGATATTGACCCGGCTGAAATTGGAAAGAACCGTCATGCAGATGTTGCTGTTGTCGGAGACGTGAGAGAGACAATCTCTGCACTCATTCCTGCACTGAAGGCAGCTCTTGCAAAGAGCAAACCAGATCTCTCAACATGGTTGCGTCAGATGAATTCTTTGAAGGCTACATATCCACTTGGATATGACTTGCCTGACGATGGTTCGCTCTCACCACAACATGTCATCGAGCGCATCGGAAAGATTTCTGGAACCGACACCATCTTTACTTCAGGCGTTGGCCAGCACCAGATGTGGGCATCACAATTTATTTCCTACGAACACCCACGCACATGGCTCAACTCAGGTGGAGCAGGAACGATGGGTTACGGCGTACCTGCGGCGATGGGCGCAAAGGTTGGCGCACCTAACGCAACTGTCTGGGCTATCGATGGAGATGGTTGTTTCCAGATGACCAATCAAGAGTTGGTTACCTGTGCGCTCAATAACATTCCTATCAAGGTTGCAATCATCAATAACGAATCTCTCGGAATGGTTCGCCAATGGCAGACACTCTTCTACGAAGGCCGTTACTCAAATACATCTCTTGAATCTAAGCGCGTTCCTAACTTCCCAATGCTCGCTGAATCAATGGGCTGCGTCGGACTCTCATGCGAACGCCCTGAAGATTTGGATAAGACAATCGAAAAGGCGATGTCTATCAACGACCAACCAGTTGTTGTCGATTTCCGCGTTCATCGTGATGCAATGGTCTGGCCAATGGTCGCTGCTGGAACTTCGAATGACGAGATCATGATCGCCCGCGCGACAGCGCCTGACTGGGATTCACAGGAGCTCTAATGACTACTAATCGCCGTCAACACACTCTTGAAGTTCTCGTTGAGAACGAACCAGGCGTCCTGGCCCGCGTTGCAGGCCTCTTTTCACGTCGCGCATTCAATATCGAAACGCTCAATGTGGGACCAACTGAAGATTCATCAATCTCAAAGATGATTATTGGAGTAGCTGTAGAAGGCCACTCTCTCGAGCAAGTAATTGCTCAGCTCGACAAGCTCGTCAGCGTTATCTCCATCAAGGATGTAACCGCTAAGGCAAAAGAAGTTCACGACACACAACCGGACTACCAAAACTAACCAACTGAACTAGCAAGACCAAAGAAAAAGGAGAAATACCGTGGCAACGATGTATCACGAAGAGGATGCAGATCTATCAATCATCCAGGGTCGCAAAGTCGCGATCATCGGTTACGGCTCACAAGGCCATGCACATGCACTCAACCTCCGCGACTCAGGCGTTGATGTTCGCGTTGGTCTTAAGGAAGGTTCACCTTCTCGTGCAAAGGCAGAGGCAGAAGGACTTCGCGTAACTTCAGTAGCTGAAGCAGTGAAGGAAGCAAACGTCATCATGATCTTGGCTCCTGATCACTTGCAGCGCCACATCTATACAGATTCAGTTCTTCCTAACCTTGAAAAGGGCGATGCTCTCTTCTTCGGCCACGGATTCAATATTCGTTTTGGTTACATCAAGCCATCAGCTGATGTCGATGTATGTATGGTCGCTCCAAAGGGTCCAGGACACTTAGTTCGTCGTGAGTACGCAGCAGGTCGCGGCGTTCCTGTCATCGTTGCAGTTGAACAAGATGCAACTGGTAGCGCATGGCCATTGACACTTTCTTACGCAAAGGCAATCGGCGGACTTCGCGCAGGCGGAATCCTTACAACATTTACAGAAGAGACAGAGACCGACTTGTTCGGTGAGCAGTCAGTTCTCTGTGGTGGAGCATCACAGCTCGTTATGTACGGCTTCGAAACTTTGGTTGAAGCTGGATACCAGCCAGAGGTTGCTTACTTCGAGTGCTTGCACGAACTTAAGTTGATCGTCGACCTCATGTACGAAGGTGGAATCGCAAAGCAGCGCTGGTCAGTATCTGACACCGCTGAATTCGGTGACTACGTATCAGGTCCACGTGTTATCGATCCACACGTAAAGGAGAACATGAAGGCAGTTCTCGCTGATATTCAATCTGGTGCATTTGCAAAGCGCTTCGTCGATGACCTCGAGAGCGGTGCCAAGGAATTCTCAGCACTTCGCGCAAAGGGTGAATCACACCCAATCGAGACCGTTGGTCGCGAACTCCGCAAGATGTTTAGCTGGATGAAGAACACCAATAAGGATGATTACAAAGAAGGAAGTGCTGCGCGTGGCTAAACCCGTCGTTCTGATTGCTGAAGAACTCAGCGCTGCAACGCTCGATGCTCTAGGTCCTGACTTTGAAGTTCGTAATTGCGATGGTGCAAACCGTCCAGAACTTCTTGCAGCTCTCGGTGCAGGTGTTGACGCTGTTCTGATTCGTTCTGCAACCAAGATGGATGCCGAAGCGATTGCAGCAGCAAAGGGCCTTAAGGTCATTGCTCGCGCAGGTGTTGGTCTCGACAACGTTGATATCCCAGCTGCAACTGCAGCAGGTGTCATGGTTGTTAATGCGCCGACATCAAATATCGTTTCTGCAGCAGAGCTTGCAATCTCATTGCTTCTTGCTTCTGCACGTTTTATCTCGCCAGCTCACGCTGCTCTCAAGAACGGAAAGTGGGCGCGCTCTAAGTACACAGGCGCTGAACTCTTCGAGAAGACTCTTGGTGTAGTTGGTTTCGGTCGCATTGGTCAGTTGGTTGCACATCGCATGCAGGCATTCGGTATGAATGTCGTTGCATACGATCCATACCTACAGCCAGCAAAGGCTGCGCAACTTGGAGTCGAACTCGTTGAGCTCGATGAACTCTTGAAGCGCTCTGACTTCATCACCAT
>WLKV01000072.1 GCA_009701085.1 Actinomycetota bacterium
ATCGTTCACCATAACTTAACCCTAGATGATTGCGATGACATCACTTGCGTAATACTCTCGATGCATGGGAGTTGAAGGCGCACCAGCAGGTTTGTTAAACGATTGGCATGCAGAAGGAAAAGGTGCCAATAAGAAGGTTGGAATTCTTCTCGTTCATGGATTTACTGGCTCTCCAGCCTCAATGCGACCTTGGGCTGAGTACCTCAATCAACGTGGATATACCGTGACCGTTCCACTTCTTCCAGGGCACGGAACTCGTCCTGAAGATCTCAATCTCGTGAAGTGGCAAGAGTGGCCCGCGAAGGTCGAGAACGATCTCAACGCAATGCTTCAGAGTTGTGAAAAAGTATTCATCTGCGGTTTGTCGATGGGTGGTGGAACCACTCTCAATGTTGCTACACGTTATTCAAAACAGTTGGCCGGAATCATTCTCGTTAATCCCATGATTCATGTGAAATTAGTTCCACACCAATTGGCATGGGTTATCTCTCGATTCCAGAAGATGCGCGACTCTGTCGGCGATGACATCAAGCGCCCCGGGATTACTGAATATGGTTATGACTCACTTCCTGCAGTGGGCGTATATCAACTTCTCAAAATGCTCTCATACACACGGAAGAGATTGCATGATGTGACAGCGCCACTTCAACTATTTCACAGCGTAGAAGATCACACATTGCCCGTTTCAAATACGGAAATCATCATGCAGGGCGTCGGCTCTCGTGAGAAGAATCGAATTGAGCTGGTCAATAGTTACCACGTTGCCACTCTCGACTATGACGCAGAGATCATCTTCGAGAACTCACGCCTCTTTATTGAATCGCACTCATAACTTTTCCTGCCACCACAAAGTTGGTTGCAGCCATGAGTTCAGGGGATAGATAGCGATCCGGACCAGGACCTGCAACTGTCTTACGGAGCTCAGAGATAATTGCGGCTGAAACAGGGCTTGGCTTCAGCGGCGCACGTAGCTCTATTGCGCGAGAAGCAGTCACCAATTCAATGGCAATGATTCTGGTGAGGTTGTCGACAGCAGTGCGTAGTTTGCGAGCTGCTGACCATCCCATCGAGACATGGTCTTCCTGCATCGCAGAGGATGGAATTGAATCAACGCTTGCAGGGGTAGCGAGGCGCTTATTTTCGCTGACAAGAGCAGCTTGAGTGTATTGAGCAATCATCAAACCTGAGTCAACGCCTGGATCATCGGCGAGAAAAGGAGGAAGACCTGCACTTCGATTCTTGTCGAGCGCTCTATCTGTGCGACGTTCAGCAATACTTCCGAGATCTGCAACGGCGATTGCGAGGAAGTCGAGAACATAAGCGACCGGGGCACCATGGAAATTTCCGTTGGAAGAGATTCGTCCATCTTCAAGAACGACAGGGTTATCAATGACCGCTGACAGTTCGCGCAGCGCAACTGTCGCGGCATATTCGATGGTGTCACGGACAGCGCCTGCAACCTGTGGCGCGCATCGAAGCGAGTAAGCATCTTGAACGCGATCATCATTAAGTAAATGTGAAGCCACGATTCCTGAATCTTTCAGAGTTGCCAGCATGCGCGCTGCACTCTCGGCTTGTCCGGGATGTGAACGAAGTGGTTCGTGCAACTCTGGAATGAAGACACGGTCTGTACCAAGCAAACCTTCAACGCTCATTGCTGCGACGACATCTGCAGAATTGACGAGCATACGTAGATCTTCGATTGCGAGAATCAACATTCCGAGCATTCCATCTGTTCCGTTGATAAGGGCTAAGCCTTCCTTCTCTGCTAACTGAACAGGAGCAATCTTTGCGTCAGCGAGTAGCTCTGGAACTGGGCGTTGAATACCGTTCTTATCGACAGCTTCTCCTTCGCCCATGAGAACGAGGGCGCAGTGAGCAAGTGGCGCAAGATCTCCACTACATCCGAGGGATCCGAATTCACGAACGAGGGGAGTGATACCTGCATTGAGAAGCGCGGCCATAGTCTGCGCAACAACGGGGCGAACTCCAGTCTTACCTGAAGCCAAAGTTTTGAGTCGAAGTGCCATCAGCGCGCGAACAACTTCTCGTTCTACAGGTTCGCCCACACCAGCGGCATGTGAACGAATAAGTGAACGCTGGAGCTGAGTGCGAAGTTCTTGAGAAACATGTCGGTTGGCAAGCGCGCCAAAACCAGTAGATATTCCATAGACGGGAGACTCTGATGCAGCGAGGCTCTCAACATGATCTCGGGAAGATTGCATTGCATCAATCGATTTCCGTGAGAGCGAGACTGTGGCGTTGTTGCGGGCGATAGAAATGAGATCGCTAAATGTCATCCCGGATGTCGAAATTACTACTTCTGCCATGAGGTCACTGCTCTTCCTGATTTGTAGGTACTGTGAATGAGATTTACACCTGGACGATATGCAAGATGGATATAACTGGGAGCATCGAGAAGAACGAGGTCTGCCCTCTTACCAATTGCGAGTTGGCCAATATCTTCTCTGCGCAGCGCTTGTGCTCCACCCAAGGTTGCAGCGAGAACCGCTTCTTCCACGGTGAAACCTAGGAGACTCACAGCTGATGCGATACAGAAGGGCATTGATGTCGTGTAGCTCGAACCAGGATTGCAATCAGATGCAATCGCAACACGTGCTCCTGCATCAAGAAACTTTCGGCCGAGGTTGCTTTCAAGATGAGTCGAAAATTCAGCGCCTGGCAGAAGAGTGGCGACTGTATTACTTGATGCAAGTAATTCGATATCTGATTGTGTGGATTTACTTAAGTGATCGGCTGATGATGCACCCAGAGCGACTGCGAGCTCGACACCTTTTCCAGCTGTGAGTTGGTTGGCATGAATGCGAGGGAGCATTCCCTGTGCGATTCCCGCTCGAAGAATTGCTTCAGATTGTTCGGGAGAAAATGCTCCTTGGTCGCAGAAGACATCAATCCATTTCGCTGACGAAGCAGGGATAATTGAGTCGATAATGAGCGCCACGTAAGCATCTGGATCTTCCTTGAATTCGAGGGGAATGACATGTGCTGCTAGCAGAGTTGTCTCATCGGTAAATCTTTTGGCGATTTCAATAGAGCGAAGTTCATCTCGCTCGGTGAGGCCATATCCAGATTTAATCTCGATTGTGGTCGTGCCTGAACCAAGGGCTTCATCTAATAAACGTTGAGCATTCTGAGAGAGCACTGCATCGGAAGCGGCTCTTGTGGCTGCAACTGTCGATGTGATTCCGCCGGCTGAGTATTTCTCACCTCGTGACCGTGCGGAAAATTCGTTAGCACGATCTCCGGCAAAGATGAGATGGGAATGCGAATCGACAAAACCTGGGAGCAGAGTCTTTCCAGAGCAATCGATTTCAGAATCGACACCGGATGGAATCTGCTGGGCTATCTGAGTGATAACTCCATCTTCAACAACAAGAGTGGCACCATGCAACACGCCAAGTACGCCGTCACCGATATGAGAATCATTGGTGACGAGAGTTTCTATGTTGGTGAAAGCTATAGAGCTCACTTGATAGGCGCACCGTTCAACATGGGAACATGTACACCTTTATCAATAGCGACTTCCTTTGCATGCTCATAACCAGCATCTACGTGGCGAATGACTCCCATGCCAGGATCGTTGGTTAGAACTCTTTCAAGTTTCTGTGCTGCAAGTGGGGTTCCATCTGCAACGCTTACCTGACCAGCATGGATAGAACGGCCGATACCGACGCCGCCACCATGATGGATGGAAACCCATGATGCTCCGGATGAAATATTTATCATTGCATTGAGCAGCGGCCAGTCCGCAATTGCATCGGAACCATCGAGCATCGCCTCTGATTCGCGGTAAGGAGATGCGACGCTTCCGCAATCGAGATGATCGCGACCGATGACGATGGGTGCACTTACCTCGCCACTTGCAACGAGCTCATTAAATTTCAGTCCTGCTTTGTCGCGTTCGCCGTATCCGAGCCAGCAGATGCGAGCAGGAAGACCCTCGAACTCAACGCGATCTTGCGCCATCTTGATCCAGCGATGCAGATGCTTGTTCTCAGGGAATAGATCAAGAACGGCTTGATCAGTACGAGCGATATCTTTCGGATCTCCAGAAAGTGCAACCCATCGGAATGGCCCCTTTCCTTCACAGAAGAGTGGGCGAATGTATGCAGGAATAAACCCAGGGAATTCAAATGCGCGCTGATATCCACCTTGACGTGCTTCATCCCGAATCGAGTTACCGTAATCAAAGACAACTGCGCCCTTATCTTGGAAATTAACCATCGCTTCCACATGTTTAGCCAT
>WLKV01000073.1 GCA_009701085.1 Actinomycetota bacterium
AATCATCATGCGATCTCGAGTTACCTTGGCGATTATCGATGCAGCGCTGATTGCCGTAACTACTTGATCGCCCTTACAGACAGCGACATTGGGAATAGCCAAACCTTCGATTGCATATCCATCAGTTAATACATAGGCGGGTTCAATCTGTAAGCCTTTAACAGCTCGGCGCATTCCATCGAGGTTTGCTGCATGCACACCACGTTCATCGATTTCTGATGGCGGCACAATGATGACGCTGACACTTTCAGCAATTTCCATGATTACATCAAAGAGAATTTCGCGTTTACCTTCGGAGACTTCCTTGGAATCACGAACTTCTGCAAGCTTCGGATCGTTAGGATCTTTGAGAATTACTGCAGCAACAACGAGAGGGCCTGCGCATGGTCCGCGACCTGCTTCATCAACACCTGCAATGGGAGAAATGCCAGCGTTACGAAGAAGCTCTTCGATCGCTTTCATGCCTGTGAAATCTATCTAGGATTATTACTTGATGGGATCGTGGTTAGGAACGAGGCCCACATGCTTAAGTGGCCAAATTTTTGCGAATACGCGACCAGTAACTTTTTCTACTGGAACAAAACCATGATTGACATCATCTTGGTGGTAACGAGAATCCGCTGATGAACCGCGGTGATCGCCCATGACCCAGATTTTTCCTTCAGGAACAGTGATGTTGAAATCCATCTCACTCGCTTTGTTGCCGGCGAATATATATGGCTCGTTGGTCTCTTTACCGTTGATGGTGAGCTTTCCATTGCTGCAGCAGATAACGTGATCGCCAGCAATGCCAATGACGCGCTTAACTAGATATTGCTTTGCAGGGTTGGGAAGAACGCCAACTGTGACAAGGCCTTCTTTAATCTTTGCAATAATTTTGTTTTCAGTAGTTGCGTAAGGCTCAGGTAACCAATTAGCTGGATCGCGGAATACGACGACATCGCCTCGGTTGATGGAGTCAGAGATAAAGGGAACCTTGTTGACTGCAACTCGATCACTAATCTGAAGTGTGTTCTCCATAGACCCTGAAGGGATAAAGAAGAATTGCACAAGGAAAGTCTTGATAAGAAGTGAAACGGCGAGCGCAACGATTACGAGAATCGGGAACTCACGAAGGACCGAGCCCTTGCGTGGCATGAGAAGAGAGTTGGTTACTCTGCAGGCTTTTCTTCAGTTGCTGGTGCTTCTGCAACTGGAGCTTCTTCTGCAACTGCTTCAACAACTGGAGCTTCAACTACCGCTTCAGCAACAGGTGCCTCTACAACAGCTTCTACAACCGGAGCTTCTTCTACTACTGGAACAACCTCAGCAACAGGAGTTGAAAGGATTCCATCACCGTAGCCAACAATGCCATCGCGCTTTTCGCGAATCTTTGCAGCCTTACCGCGGAGATCGCGGAGGTAGTAGAGCTTTGCACGACGAACATCGCCCTTTGTGACGAGTTCAATCTTCTCAATAACTGGTGTGTGAACTGGGAATGTGCGCTCTACGCCAACGCCGTAAGAGACCTTACGGATTGTGAAAGTTTCGCGGACTCCGTCGCCCTGGCGACCGATAACGATTCCCTGGAATACCTGAAGACGTGACTTGTTACCTTCGATAACACGGACGTGAATCTTGAGCTCATCGCCTGCGCGGAACTGTGGGATGTCCTTACGAAGTGAGGCTGCATCTACAACGTCGAGAATATTCATGGTGATTCCTGTTCATTACTTATCTACAAGCACGGGTATCGCCGTGCAGACTGCGTATCTTGCCATAGAAGGGGCTCTGAGCGTAAATCGGGTCTTCTCCCCCGCAGAATCTACGCGTGGAGGTTGAGGAAGCCTTCGAGTTCGGCATAGAGGGTCGGACCTGCCGCCAGGGTGGTCATATAGGGAGCCTGACCATAGAGACCGAAATTCGCCCCTGCCTCAGTAGCAACCAATGAGGCAGCAGCCCAATCCCATTCCTTTAAACCATCTTCAAAGTACGCATCGAGTGCGCCCATCGCAACAGAGCAGATATCGACGGCAGCTGCACCATTGCGACGAATATCGCGAATCAGCGGAAGCATGCGGCCAACGTTCTCGATCTGACGACCGCGATGTGCAACATCGTATTGAAATCCTGTACCGATAAATGCGCGATCAAAGGCAACAGGCTCATTGGTCTTGATCTTGCTGCCATTGAAGAATGCGCCGCCTCCACGAGATGCCCACCATGTTGAATTGATTGTTGGGGCGGTGACAACGCCTACGACAGATCCATCCTTATCTTTTGCGGCGATTGAGACATTCCAACCAGGGAGTCCATAAAAGTAATTAACTGTTCCATCGAGTGGATCGATAACCCAAGTGATCCCAGATTTAC
Organism: Actinomycetota bacterium; assembly: GCA_009701085.1. Classification (GTDB taxonomy): domain Bacteria; phylum Actinomycetota; class Actinomycetes; order Nanopelagicales; family Nanopelagicaceae; genus Planktophila; species Planktophila grossartii. The sequence goes on from WLKV01000073.1 coordinate 2,353, forward strand.
TTGCAACCTCAGCACCTTCCTCGCCGAGGATTCCATCATCGGGGCGAGCTGCAAGAAGTGATTGCACAATAAAAGTTTCTGCCTTCTTATCCATCTGAGTGGCGATATCGATGGCAGTCGACTTCTCTTCGATTTCAAAGGCTGGTGGGCGGTCCATGAGGAGCGCGGCTGCCTCAGCGCCGACTTTCTTCGCAAGTTCGAGCAAATCTTCATGCATATATGAAGTCTAAAGGGTCTATCTCTCGTGAAAATACCACCCCATCGGTTATTCTCACCCCATGACTGAGCTTCGTTTAGATGGCAAGACAGAAGATGGAAGCCATCTCTCGCTTGTCGATACCGATGGGAATAATTTTTCACTTCGTATCAGCGACACTCTCCGTGCGACCGTAAATCAACCACGGCTCACATCAGTTCCAGCCAGCAATGCGGTTGAATCAATCTCTGTAAAAGAGATCCAGCGCAGACTTCGTGCAGGTGAAAGCTTTGAACAAATCGCTCGCGAAGGTCAGACAACGGTCGATAAGGTCGAACGCTTCTCTGGTCCCATCATGCAAGAGCGCGAATACATTCTCTCCAATGCACGCCAACTCATCATGCGTAAAGATGCTCATCGCACCGACCTCACATTTGGTGATGTAGTTCTCGCAAAGCTTGCTCCACGTGGCGTCGATGTCGATCAGATTTCTTGGAATACATGGCGCCTTGCAGATGGCACATGGCATATCGAACTTCACTATCCAAATCGCGATGGCAATGGAATCGCTACCTGGAACTTCGATCTATCTCGTCGCGCACTCGATGCATCTGACGATAACGGCGCATGGCTCATCGATGAAGAAGCACCTGCACGCGCAGCTGCACCAGCCATGATCTACTCAGAGCCAACACATCCTTCTCGTTTGGAAGAGCCGAAAGTTGAACCAGAGATTGTTCGCATTGCAGATCTCTTAAATGCTCCTGAAGAAAAGGCTGAGACACCACGTCTTGCTGTTATTCGCGAGACACCAACAGCTGCTGATTCACAAGATGGCATTACAGCTCGTGCAAAAGTTCCCTCATGGGATGAAATTATGTTCGGCCGTAAATCTGAAGAGACTCCCGAGGACAACTAGTTTTTAAACGCTGTGCAGCAATAAGGGCACAGAACTTTCAATAACGCTATCGCCACCGTGGTGGCCAATCATCGCGCCCTCTTTATCTGCGCGCTCTGGATCAAGGAGAACAAGATTTCCTTGAGCAATCGCAATGACATCACCAGCACGTTCTGATGCATCGAGAGAAACATTGGGACCAAAGAGCCCTGCTGTAATTGCACTCTGACGTGTATGCATAGTGACCTTCGAGCCAAGTGCGCTCTCCCACCGCGAGATCACTTCTTTCTCTGCGCTAGCGCTCTCTGTTGAAAGATAGAGATGGCGCATGCGTGGTTCTCCTGCAATGACGGAGATATCAGTGAGGAGTTCATTCTCTTGGCCCATGACGATCTTCTCTTCCACGTTAATCATTCCGTGATCAGCTGTAAGCCAGATGCGAGTTCCCTTTGGCAACTTTTGCATTAGTGTCTGAACTAATTCATCGACGCTCTTCAGCGCTGCTAACCACTTATCCGAACCCACGCCATCAGAGTGGCCTGCTGAATCGACATCGTTGACATAGAGATAGACAAAGGATGGCGACTTCTGAAGCGCTTCAACTGTTTCAGAGATGAGATCTGCAGAAACATTGGCGCCTTTGTAGTTGGCCCCGCGGAATACTGCGCGGGTAAATCCTGTATTTTCGTAACGCTTTGCAGCCACATGTGTTGTCGAGATTCCTTCTGCACTGGCGCGTTCAAAGAGAGTGGGCACGGGTTGCCACATCACTGGGTCAACGCGTTCA
>WLKV01000074.1 GCA_009701085.1 Actinomycetota bacterium
AAAGAGACAGGAATGCCAATCCATATCGCAGACCGTCCACTCGATGCAGTTGTCGAAGGTTCAGGTAAGTGCATTGAAGAGTTCGAAGCCCTTGAAAAGGTTTTGATCTCCGAGCCTCGTCGATAGGTAATCCCAAGTGCGCTACGGCGGCGACAACCGCGGTCGCTTACTTATCATCGTTCTCCTTGTTACATCTCTCTTTCTGATCACTCTTGATCTTCGAGGCGTACAAGTAATCGATGGACTGCGCACAGGTACACAGACAGCCCTTACTCCAGTTCAAAAAATTGGTTCATGGGTTGTATCTCCATTCCGTAACTTCATCTCTGATGTCACCCACCTTGGTCGCACTCAGAATCAGATGGAGAAACTCAGAGCAGAGAATGACAAATTAAGACTTGCGCTTCAGAATCGCGAAACCGCTGATGCACAACTTAAGCAGCTCAAAGGTGTTCTCAACCTTGCAGGAACTGCCGGTTACAAAGTCGTCAATGCAAAAGTAATTTCACAAGGTTCCAGTACATCTTTTACTCAGACAATCACCATTGATGCAGGAACAACTTCAGGCATCCACACCAATATGACCGTGCTTTCTGGTTATGGACTTGTGGGAGTAGTGAAGTACGCCTACGCCAATAGCGCACTCGTGCAACTTGCATCAGACCCAGCTTTTAAAATCGGTGCGCGCATTGCAGGCACTCAGCAAATCGGAATTCTCAGCGGCCAGGGCACTCGAAAGGGTGTTCTACAGCTACTTGATAACACCACCCAGGTCCGCAAGGGCGATGCGCTCTTAGCCCGAGGAAGCCAGAACGGTCGCCCCTTTGTTCCAGGCGTTCCCATCGGCGAAGTCACTTCAGTTGATAACTCACCGGGTGCAGTAACACAGACAGCAGATGTGAAGTTCTATTCCAACTTCTCAACACTTGGCATCGTTGCAGTAGTCGTCTCTGGTTCATCTGCCGATCCACGTGATGCTCTCGTTCCACCCAAGCCACGACCAACTCCACTTCCAACTGTCACCATCTATGCAACACCTGGTGCAGTCGAACCATCATCGACATCTACGCCCAGCCCTAAAACAAAGTAAGTAGATCAATGTCGCTGCGCAGATTCTTCTTCTCCTTCCCAATCTTCTTTACTGTCTTCTTACTCCAAGAAGCATTTGTTACTCAGATGCGTCTACCTGCTGGTGGAATCAACCTGCTTCTTGTTGTTGCACTTATCTGGGCAGCGCTCAGTACTCCTGAAATCGGCGCACTTACTGGTTTCGGTGCAGGTTTGATGATGGATGTATCGCAAACTTCACCAGGACCCATGGGCCACTGGACACTTGTTCTCATCGTTGCTTGCTACGCAATCGCATTCTTGGGTTATGGCGATGACAATATTCGAGGAAATCCCATCAATATTGTCTTCCTTACAACTATCGGAGTCGTAGCAGCACAGACTGTCTTTCTTATTCTGGGCATGATGTTGGGACAAGAAATTGGAAGCGTAAAGCAGGTTCTTCTTGTTCTTGCTGGCTCTGCATTCTGGACAGCAATCATCTCGCCACTTATTTTGAAAGTCGTCTCATATTTCCACGCAATCATCTTCGGCGAGCGGTCACATATATGAACCAACGTTCGCGCCTAAGCCTTCTCGTTACCCAAATCTTTATTGCATCCCTCATGTTCGCCTTATTCGGACGCCTCTTCTATCTACAAGTTGCAGCAGGACCTAAATATCGCGATGCAGCACTCAGCATTCAAAGTCGCGATGTTGTTACCCCCGCTAACCGCGGATTTATCGTGGATTCATCCGGTGTCCCAATGGCCCTCAATAAGGTGGGTTTAGCGGTTACGGTCGATCGCACCAAGATAGATAAGTTGCCCGATAAAGGCGTTGCTGTTGTTCAAGATCTCGTCACTCTTCTGGGACTTAACTTTGATGATGTCTGGCAGCGCACGCGTTTATGCGGCGAACTTCCTAAAGGCAAAAAGGCAGGATGTTGGACAGGTTCACGTTTCCAACCCATTCCAATTACAAAGACCGCAGATCCTCAGTTGGCACTTCGTATTGTCGAGCGTTCTGATCGGTACCCAGGAATTTCAGCAACACCACTTGCCATCAGAAGTTATCCCACAACTCTGGGTCTCAATGGGGGACATGTACTTGGTTATGTCGGACCACTTACTGAAGCAGATCTAGCTGGCGCAAACGGTCGCTCATATTTCAGATCAGAGTCAATCGGTAAGGCAGGGCTCGAAACTGTCTATGACGAATATCTTCGTGGAACGCCAGGAATCAAGACTTTTATCGTTGATCGTAAAGAAGCGGTAACAACGACAAGCAAGAACACTAAACCGGTTGCAGGCAACCACTTGGTGACAAGTCTTGATATACGTCTGCAAGCTGCAGCAGAGGCAGCACTTGCTGGTGCTGTAAAGCGTGCGCGCGGTTCCGGATATCGCGCCGATGGTGGAGCAGCAGTTGTACTCGATGTTCGCAACGGACAAGTTCTGGCTCTTGCTTCCTATCCAACTTTTGATCCCAATGCATTTGAAAAGGGACTCACTGTCCAAGAAGCGAGTGATCTCTACAGCGAGAAGACCGGCGTACCTGCACTCAACCGCGCACTCCAAGGACTATATGCACTCGGATCAACGTTCAAAGCCGTATCTGTCATTGCTGCAAAGGATGCTGGCTATAGCTTGAAGGCCACGTATGCATGTCCTTCAGAAGTACAAGTAGGTAACCGCGCATTCCAGAACTTTGAGAGCAAGTCCCAAGGAAATCTTTCAATGAAGAAGGCAATTGCAGTCTCGTGCGACACTATTTGGTATCGCATCGCATACGACGAATGGCTTCGCGATGGCGGTTTAAAGCCAAAATCTAACCCCAATGATTACTTCTTTAAGGCAGCCGAGAAGTTCCAGATGGGCAAGAAGACCGGCGTAGATCTTCCTTCAGAATCTTCAGGACGCCTTGCAAATCGTGAGTGGCGCAAGGCTTGGTACAACCAGAATAAAGATTTCTACTGCAACTATAAGGAACGTTCTACTAAGTCTCAGCAGACTGCATTCTTGCTGCAGCTTGCGCGAGAAAACTGTATCGATGGTGACAAGATTCGCGCTGGTGATGCGGTGAACTTCTCCATTGGCCAGGGAGATTCCGTTGTTACTCCAATCAAACTAGCTCAAATGTATGCAGCTATCGCTAATGGTGGAACTATTTGGAAGACAACGATTGCAAAGGCAATTGTGAAGACTGATGGCACGGTTGTTCGCACCTTTAAGCCAGAAAAACTTGGTGAGCTTGGCGTCGATCAAGAGACCATTGCATTCCTTCATGATGCGCTGCACGAAGTAACGATTGCAGGCACAGCAGCTGGAGCATTCTCAGGATTTCCAGTTGCAACTGCCGGAAAGACTGGAACAGCTCAGGTATTTGGTCGCAATCCCAACGGAAGCGCTAAATCCGATACATCTTGGTATGCATCATTCGCACCAGCAAAGAATCCTCGTTACGCCGTTGTCATGATGGTGAGCCAAGGTGGATTCGGTGCAGGAACCTCAGGTGTGGGTGTACGTCAGATTTATGAAGCAATTTTTGGTGCAAAGGGTTCAACTGTTAATCCCGAGCTTGCACTCTTTCCTAATGGAAAGCCACCGACCAAACTTCCACGAATTTCACCTGCAACAAAACCGAAGCCATCTATATTGAATCCCGGTAAACCTAAAGTTGATTCAAGTGCAACACCTACTGCGAAGGCGAAGGTGAAACGATGAGCACATTCCTCAATCGCAATCCTTATCGCCGAGCCCGCAGAAGTTCATTTATTTCAGGTTTCGATCCCGTCTTAACGGGTGCCGTTGCTGCACTTCTTGTGATGGGCACGCTCCTTGTCTATGCCGCTACACGCGAGTGGTATTCAGCAAATGGCCTCGATCCTCAGTATTACCTCAAGCGCCATGTCATCAACATCATCATTGGTTTAGCTCTTGCATGGGGAACGACAATTATCGATTACCGCCTCTTGCGCGCATATACGCCATATATCTGGGGTTTGGGCGTCTTTGGACTTCTCTTCGTTCTCATTCCTGGCGTGGGTAGTGAAGTCAATGGTGCAAAAGCATGGATTCGCTTGCCGGCAGGATTCCAGATTCAACCAGCAGAGATTGCAAAGATTTCAATCATCATTGGAATCGCGATGTTGCTCTCAGAG
>WLKV01000075.1 GCA_009701085.1 Actinomycetota bacterium
CGTGCTAAAGAGATAGCTGATGGTCGCTCCATTATTGCGCTGACATTTGACCCGCATCCCACCACAGTCTTTGCTCCAGATCGCGCCCCAACAATGCTCACAACGTTGGCTGATCGCGTTGAGTTACTCAAGATTCATAACGCCGATCAAGTAGCGGTCATGAAATTCAATGAAAAGTTTGCAGCAATGGCACCCGAAGATTTTGTTGAGACGGTCTTGGTCAATCAACTCCACGCCAGCACAGTCATTGTGGGCAAGAACTTTACCTACGGCCATAAAGCTGCTGGCAATGTAGATACCCTTATCAAATCCGGGCTCACCCACAATTTCACCGTCGATGTGCAAGAGCTAAAAGCAGATACTGAAGTCATTTCATCTTCACGTATTCGCACACTCGTTGTTGAAGGCAAAGTGGAAGAAGCGCGCGAACTCTTATCTCGTCCACATCGTCTCGATGGGGTAGTAGTTCACGGCGAAAAACGCGGACGCGAAATCGGATACCCCACTGCAAACTTAGGAAATATTGACGGGCAGACAATTCCTGCAGATGGAATTTATGCAGGTTGGTTAACGGTTGGAATTAACTTCTGGCCAGCTGCAATTTCAATCGGCACCAACCCAACATTCGAAGGTGCGCGTGGCCGACAAGTTGAGGCATATGCTCTCGATCAAGAAGGACTCGATCTCTACGATAAGAATGCATCGATTGAATTTGGTTGGTATCTACGTCCTACTCTCAAATTTGATGGCCTTGACGAACTTCTTGTACAGATGAAGAAGGATTGCGATAAGGCTCGCGAATTAACCGAGAAATAGGCGTAATCCAGCCTCAATTTCACTTATCCACAGCCCGCAGGTAAACTTCCACCTGTCCAACGAGATTGTCGATCATCCGAGAGTACAACCGGATGGCCTCCTGGTCAGAATGACTGAATGAAAAGGAAATAAAAATGGCGTTAACACCAGAAGTAAAGAAAGAAATCATTGCAAAGTACGGATCTTCAGCTACTGATACAGGAAGCCCTGAAGCTCAGGTCGCACTTTTGTCACGTCGAATCGAAGACATTACAACTCACCTCAAGACCAACCCGCATGACCACCACAACCGTCGTGGCCTCTTGTTGCTCGTAGGTCAGCGTCGCCGCATTCTTCAGTACCTCGCAAAGACAGATATCAGCCGTTATCGCGCAATTATCGAGAAGCTCGGTATTCGCCGCTAATTAATTATTAACTACACGCCGGGGGACATATGGTCCTCGGTAGTGGTTTCCAGATCATTGCATCTGTGAACTTCGATCGAAGATTCATTTGTTTCGCCTCGCGTGTAGTTACCGCTCCAAGTTACCTACGTTCACCCCTGAACTAAGAGCTTGGAATAGAAACACGAATCAAAGGAGGACCCATGGAGGGTCAAGACGTTAAGTCAGCAGTAGCCGTTATCGATAACGGAAAGTTCGGAAAGCGCGAGATTAAGTTCGAAACAGGACGCCTCGCTAAGCAAGCAGCAGGAGCTGCAGCTGTGTATCTCGATGATCAGACAATGATCTTCTCAGCAACAACAGCATCAAAGACACCTAAGGATCAATTCGACTTCTTCCCACTTACAGTGGATGTTGAAGAGAAGATGTATGCCATCGGCAAGATTCCAGGTTCATTCTTCCGCCGCGAAGGTCGTCCATCAGAAGAGGCAATTCTTACCTGCCGTTTGATCGACCGCCCATTGCGTCCATCATTTATTAAGGGACTTCGTAACGAAGTTCAGATCGTTGTGACAGTAATGGCGCTCGATCCAGATCATATGTACGACGTGATTGCGATCAACGCAGCATCAATGTCTACACAGCTCGCAGGTCTTCCATTCTCTGGTCCAATCGGTGGTGTACGTGTTGCACTTATCGAAGGTCAGTGGGTTGCATTCCCTAACCATTCACAGGTCGAGAACGCTGTTTTCGATATGGTCGTAGCAGGCCGCGTCACAGCTGACGATGTTGCAATCATGATGGTTGAAGCAGAAGCAACAACTCGCACAATCGGACTCATCGCTGAAGGCGCTAAGGCTCCTACAGAAGAGATCGTTGCGCAGGGTCTTGATGCTGCAAAGCCATTTATTCGTATTCTCTGCGAAGCGCAGTCAAAGCTTGCAGCAGTTGCTGCAAAGCCAACAGCTGACTTCCCAGTGTTCCTTGATTACCAGGATGATGTATTTGCAGCTGTTGAAAAGGCTGCAAAGGATGATCTTGCAAAGGCACTTACAATCTCAGGTAAGCAAGAGCGCGAAACTAAGATCGATGAGATCTCAGCTTCAACAAAGGAATCAGTTTCAGCTGCCTTCGAAGGCCGCGAAAAGGAAGTTCCTGCAGCGTTCCGCTCACTTACAAAGAAGCTTGTACGTCAGCGCGTACTTCGCGACAAGATCCGTATCGATGGCCGTGGACTCCGCGACATCCGTGCCTTGTCAGCTGAAGTAGAAGTAATTCCACGCGTTCACGGTTCTGCAATCTTCGAACGTGGAGAGACACAGATTCTCGGAATCACAACTCTTAATATGCTCAAGATGGAACAGCAGCTCGACACAATGAGCCCTGAAACCTCTAAGCGCTATATGCACAACTACAACTTCCCACCATATTCAACTGGTGAAACAGGTCGTGTTGGTACACCTAAGCGCCGCGAAATCGGCCACGGTGCACTTGCTGAGCGTGCACTTATCCCAGTACTACCAACTCGCGAAGAGTTCCCTTACGCAATCCGTCAGGTCTCTGAAGCGCTTGGTTCAAATGGATCGACATCTATGGGATCTGTCTGTGCATCAACTCTTTCAATGCTTCAAGCAGGCGTGCCTCTTAAGGCTCCTGTCGCAGGTATTGCAATGGGTCTCATCTCTGATGATGTCGATGGCAAGGTTGAATACGTTGCTCTCACAGATATTCTCGGTGCAGAAGATGCATTCGGAGATATGGACTTCAAGGTCGCAGGAACAAAGGACTTCGTTACAGCTCTCCAGCTCGATACCAAGCTCGATGGAATCCCTGCATCAGTTCTTGCTGGCGCACTTCACCAGGCAAAGGAAGCGCGTCTTGCGATTCTCGATGTCATGAACGAAGCAATCGATACACCTGATGAGATGAGCCAATACGCTCCTCGCATCATCTCTGTAAAGATTCCTGTCGATCAGATTGGTGCAGTTATTGGCCCTAAGGGCAAGATCATCAACCAGATTCAAGATGAAACTGGCGCAGATATCTCTATTGAAGATGATGGAACTATCTATATCGGTGCAACCGATGGGCCTTCAGCAGAAGCTGCTCGCGCACAGATTAATGCAATTGCTAATCCACAAATGCCAGAAGTGGGAGAGCGTTACCTCGGAACCGTCGTAAAGCTTGCAACATTCGGTGCATTTGTTTCATTGATGCCAGGTAAAGATGGCTTGCTCCACGTATCTCAGATTCGCAAGATGCATGGCGGAAAGCGCATTGAAAACCTTGAAGATGTCATGAAGGTTGGCGACAAGATTCAGGTAGAAATCGGCGAGATTGATCCAAAGGGCAAGCTCTCTTTGGTTCCAGTTCTCGAAGATGGAACGACTCCAACTGCTGAATAAGTAGATGTCAGTCAAACGCTCAGTTCACTCAAGTGGCCTGCGCATTGTTACGGAAGAAGTTCCGTCAGTGCGCAGCGCTGCTGTGGGAATCTGGGTCAATGTAGGTTCACGTGATGAAGCACCGGCAACTGCTGGTGCTTCTCACTTTTTAGAGCACCTTCTCTTCAAGGGAACAACGAGCCGTACAGCGCTCGAGATTTCATCTTCTATCGAATCTGTCGGTGGCGAGATGAACGCCTTCACATCGAAGGAGTACACCTGCTTCTACGCCCGTGTAATTGATACCGATCTGCCTATGGCTATCGATGTTGTCAGCGATCTCATTACATCATCCATCATCACAGCTCTCGATGTCGATGCAGAGCGCAAGGTTGTTCTTGAAGAAATTGCGATGCGCGATGATGATCCGAGCGATTTAGTACATGATCTCTTTAGCGACACCTATTACGGAAATACCCCGATCGGCCGCCCCATCTTGGGCACCATCGACTCCATCAAGGGAATGTCGCGCAATACTGTTTTTAACTACTACAAGAAGAAATACCTGCCTCAAGATCTCGTTGTAGCAGTGGCCGGAAATA
>WLKV01000076.1 GCA_009701085.1 Actinomycetota bacterium
AAAGAACGATTGGCCAAAACCTCAAGTTAAACCTGGTTGGGTGCTTGTTGAAGTGACTGCATGCGGAATCTGCGGTACTGATATCCATATTGAGGAAGACACACATAAGAATTGGCCTCCAGTAGTGCTCGGGCACGAATACACAGGACGCATCGTTGAAATTGGTTCCGATGTTGAAGGCTGGAAGGTCGGCGATCGGGTTGTCTGCGAACAACACCATGGGGCTTGCCTTAAGTGCGATGCCTGCCGTCGCGGCGCAATTCACCTCTGCCCTTCAAAGCGCAGCCCTGGTTGGGGAATTGATGGAGCTTTTGCCGAGTTTGTTCTGCTTCCGGCGTGGTTGCTCCATAAAGTTCCTGATGGAGTTACATCGCGCGCTGCAACTGTTACCGAACCAACGGCAATATGCATCACCGCTTTAGATCGTGTGAACCTTCAAGCTGGTGAACGAGTCTTAGTTATCGGACCTGGACCAATTGGACTTATCTCTGCCTTGCTAGCAAAGGCATCGGGTGCAAGCGAGGTCATGGTCGTTGGTCGTTCTTCTAGCCGTAAACGACTAGAACTCGCAAAATCTTTGGGACTCTCTACCTACGAAATTAATGAAGGTAACACTCTCGAAGCAATCGGTGACACTTACGACGTTTCGATTGACTCCACAGGAGTGGGCGAATCGTTCTCGCTTGCATGTAATGCAACACGACGCCAAGGTCGTGTTCTTGAATTGGGAATTGCTACGACCGAGAAGGTAGATTTCAATCTAAATATTGCAATTTATAGATCTCTCTCAATCTTTATGTCTATGTCATCCGAGTATTCAAGTTGGAATCGTGCTCTTCAGCTGATGGCGTCTGGTGCATATGACCCAACTCCTCTCACCTCTATCTATTCTTTAGATGACTGGAAAACAGCTTTTCATGATGTTGAAAATAGAAGTGCAATGAAGGCTGTCATCACTCCCCAGGATTTCTCAAAACTTGATGAGGTGAAGTGACTCTTCAAAGAAAAGTTGTACTGATCGGGCCAATGGGAGCTGGCAAAACGACTCTTGGCAATATTCTCGCTGCACAATTCTCATGCAAATATTTCGATAACGACTATGAGATGACGACGCGTTACGGATATAGCCAGGTAGAACTATCGTCAATGCCAGTCACAGATCTACATGCACTCGAATCTCGATATCTTTCGGATGTTCTGAATGAAGAGGCGCCATTTATCACTGGGGCTGCCGCATCGGTTGTGGATTACCCTGCCAATATTGAACTACTTAAGGCAAACACATCGATTTATCTGAGAATATCTCTAGAGCAAGTGCTAACCCGAGTCGGTAGCGCAGGAGTAGGTCGACAAGCACTCATTGAAGGAGCAGAGAAGATTTTGACTGATCGCTATATTCGAAGAGATCCACTCTATAGAGCAGTAGCAGCGCTGACAGTTGATCTCACGGATCAACCGCAGCGCGATGCCGACTACATTGCACAGTTCTTAATTTCTTAAGAGGCTGAATTAGTTCTGGTTGTTCTTCTTTGCGCGTGATGTTGCTCGGGCACGCTCTGCGCCATCGAGAGTCACCTTGCGGATACGAACAACGGCTGGAGTTACTTCTACGCATTCGTCTTCACGACAGAATTCGAGAGCACCTTCCATATTGAGTCGCTTAGGTGGAATCAACTTTTCAGAATCATCGGTACCTGAAGCACGCATGTTGGTGAGCTTCTTTTCGCGAACACAGTTGACATCCATGTCATCTGATCGTGAGTTCTCACCGATAACCATGCCTTCGTACACTTCATCGCCAGGTTCAACGAAGATTGAACCACGCTCTTGAATACCTGCAAGTGCATAAGAAGTTACTGCGCCAATGCGGTCTGAGACAAGAGAACCAGTTGCACGTGTACGAAGTTCACCGAACCATGGTTCGTATGAATCGAATACGTGGTGCAACAAACCTGTTCCGCGAGTTTCTGTAAGGAACTCTGTACGGAAACCGATAAGTCCACGTGATGGAACCTTGTAATCAAGACGGATCCAACCGGTTCCGTGGTTCACCATCTGCTCCATACGGCCCTTACGAAGCGCCATTAACTGAGTCAATACGCCGAGATATTCTTCAGGTGCATCAATAGTGAGACGTTCCATCGGTTCGTTAAGTTTTCCATCGATCATCTTGGTAACAACCTGTGGCTTACCAACTGTAAGTTCGAAGCTTTCGCGCTTCATGATTTCAACGAGAACAGCGAGCTGAAGTTCGCCACGACCCTGAACTTCCCATGTATCTGGGCGTTCGGTATTGAGAACACGAAGTGAGACGTTACCGATGAGCTCTTTATCAAGACGATCCTTCACCTGGCGCGCAGTAAGCATCTTGCCGCTCTTGCCCGCTAGTGGAGATGTATTGATACCGATTGTCATCGAAATTGATGGCTCATCGACTGTAATAAGTGGAAGTGCGTGTGAGTTTTCTAGATCAGCAAGGGTTTCACCCAGTGTGATTGTCTCGATACCAGCAACGGCAATGATGTCTCCAGGACCAGCTTCGAGTGCAGGTACGCGCTCGAGAGCTTCAGTCATCAAGAGTTCTGAAACCTTGACGCGTTCAGTAGTTCCATCAGTCTTAATCCATGAAACTGTCTGACCCTTCTTAATTGTTCCTTCATGAACGCGGCAGAGGGCCAAACGACCAAGGAACGGTGAAGAGTCAAGGTTGGTGACGTGTGCCTGAAGTGGTGCACCTTCGTGATAAACCGGTGCTGGAATTGCAGAGAAGATTGTGTCGAACAAGACGTCGAGGTTCTCTTCTTCTGGCATTCCACCATCTGCTGGACGAGTAAGTGATGCACGGCCTGCCTTAGCGGACGCGTACACAACGGGGAATTCGATCTGCTCTTCATTTGCATCGAGATCGAGGAAGAGTGCATATGCCTCATCAACAACTTCTGCGATACGTGAGTCAGGGCGGTCGACCTTATTGATCAACAAAATAACTGGAAGATTCTTCTGAAGCGCTTTACGCAATACGAAACGTGTCTGTGGAAGCGGACCTTCAGATGCATCGACGAGAAGGATTACGCCATCAACCATTTCGAGACCGCGTTCAACTTCGCCACCGAAATCTGCGTGGCCTGGTGTATCGATGATGTTGATGATGGTGTCGCCGCGTTTAACTGCTGTGTTCTTCGCAAGAATCGTGATTCCCTTTTCGCGTTCCAGATCCATTGAATCCATCATGCGGTCTTGGCCTTCTTCTTGCTTCTTATGTGCAGCAAAGGCTCCGGATTGCCACAACATCGCGTCAACGAGTGTTGTCTTTCCGTGGTCAACGTGAGCGATGATCGCTACGTTGCGAAGGTTGTCACGGGTCTTCTTTGGAAGATCCTTGAGGTGCGCCTGATTAAGGCGTGCGCGGGCTGTGTTTTGAACTGGTGTATTAGACATTGAATCTGAACTCCACTACGTCTCCGTCTTGCATGATGTATTCCTTGCCTTCCATACGCACTTTGCCCTTAGCTTTCGCTTCAGTCATAGAGCCCGCTTCTACCAAGTCGGCAAAAGAAACGATTTCAGCTTTAATGAAACCCTTTTGGAAATCTGTGTGAATGACGCCCGCTGCCATTGGTGCGGTATCGCCTTTATGAATTGTCCAAGCGCGTGCTTCCTTTGGACCTGCTGTTAAGTAAGTTTGAAGACCAAGTGTGTCGAAACCAACGCGTGCAAGAGTTGCAAGACCTGGTTCGGTCAAACCAATCGCCTGCAGAAGTTCGAGAGCATCTTCATCGGAAAGTTCAGCGAGCTCTGCTTCAGTCTTTGCATCTAAGAAGATTGCTTCAGCAGGGGCAACGAGCGCAGATAACTTTGTGCGAAGTTCCTGATCTGCAAGTTCTGCAGCATCGACGTTAAAGACGTAAAGGAATGGCTTTGCTGTAAGCAAATGTAGTTCGTGAAGAAGTTCGCGATCAATCTTTGATTGTGACAATGGCTTTCCTGATTGCAACCACTCATTGGCAGCCTTTACCGCTTCAAGAACGGGCGCTTTTTCTTTAGCAACGCGCGCTTCTTTCTCAAGTCGCGGAATTGCTTTTTCAATTGTCTGTAAATCTGCGAGCGCGAGTTCCATATTGATGGTCTCCATGTCACTCGATGGATCGATA
>WLKV01000077.1 GCA_009701085.1 Actinomycetota bacterium
AAAAACTCATGCTTATCGTGGGTTCTCAAGGTAAGGGACTTGCTCGCCTTACCCGCGAAAAGTGCGACCTCATTGTCTCTATTCCAATCAGCGCATCAACTGAATCTCTTAACGCTTCCGTTGCAACATCGATTGCTTTATACGCAGTAGATGAGGCTCGCCGTAAGGGCTAAAGAAGATGTCATTTCAACGTTTTATCGTCTGCGGAGATTCATACTCTGAAGGAATGACTGATGAAGTTATAGATGGCAAATACCGCGGATGGGCAGATCGCGTTGCCGATGTAATGGCTGGCGCGCATGGTGATTTCACCTATATGAATCTTGCGATTCGAGGAAAACTACTTGGGCAGGTAGTTGAAGGCCAAGTTCCTGTGGCTCTCAAGCATGTAACCGGTAGAGACACACTTGTCTCTTTCCATGCTGGTGCAAATGATGCGCTCCGACCTGGATATCAGCCACAAGTTGCAATCGCTCTCTATCAAGAAGCAGTTCGCCTCATTGCTCAGTCTGGTGCAACCTTGATGCTGTTTACGGTCTTAGAGCGCACTGGCAATAAAGGTAAAGGCGCGGAAATCTGGGAGAAGCGATTCTCTGAATTCAATCGATCTGTTCGCGAAGTCGGTGCTGAAGTTGGGGCAATTGTTGTTGATGCAAACCAAGAAGCATTCTTTAGCGATCGTCGCTTCTTGGCATTCGATCGTCTGCACTTGAATGCCGAAGGTCATAAGCGATGTGCAGATGCAGTGCTTGAGAAGTTAGGACTTCCCTTTGATCCGGCATGGCGCACACCGTTGCCACCAGCAAAGAAGACTCCATGGATTATTGAAAAGGGCGTCACTGTTGCTTGGTTCTTCGTCTTTGCTCTGCCATGGATCTTGCGACGCATTCAAGGCAAATCATCTGGCGATGGGCGTAGTGCTAAATACCCAACGCCAGTGAAGTGGCCTCTAACTCGAGATAGTTAAATAGTACGAACTGTCCAGCTGAAGCTATAAGTACCGCCAGATACTAGGTATGCAGGCAGGGTATCTGGACCACAGGAAGCTGTTCCAACACCGCGATGAGCAGCATCGATATGAACAATGGTGTTTCCTGTTGGAACTAGCTCAACATCATGTGTTGCATCAGCAAGCTGTTCTGCTCTAAATGGATTGACTGATACCTGACGTGGCTTATCGAGATCGATACGCACACCGTGTCCTTGGTTATCAGTGAGTTCAAACCAACGTACTCCGGCATGTCCACCATTTTCTTGTGGGCGAACATATGGAACGTATTGCTCTGCAACGGTTGAGACCCACTTATGAATGCGACCAATCTTGCGATCTGGGTAGTTCTCGTGTGAACCGATACCGAAGTAGGTGTAGTTGCTTAAAGAGCCATCGATTTCGAAGTTGATACCGACGCGAGCCAAATCTTCAAATTGCTTAGGAACAGTGATTGTCTCTTTCACTGTGTAACCGCCAGCAACCGGTGTCACGAGTTGAACTTGCTTCACCTTGTAACCGGTACTTGTCTGCCATTCGCTGACAACCTTGTATGACTTAGGGCCTTCAGTGATGGTGCAATCAGTGCGAGTGAGTTCGCGGACTCCGTACTGCTCCCACTTCAATGTGAAGCGACCAATACGATCATTATCGGTAGGTGCGCGCCAGAGTGATGGAACGGGAGAGTATGTTGCAAATGGAATCTGGATTTCGCCAGCTTCATCGACGGCGAAGTCGAAGAGATCGCTCGTCTTTGCTACTGGAATAGTTTCCTTGCGTGAAGGAAGTGCGAATTGGTTCCAGCCGACTTCATGTCCGGCAGGTGCCCAATCGGTGCGGTTCTTGCGCACAATGCTGAAGTTGATGAAGCGTTCACCTGCTGCATCTGGCTTTAAGAGTGACTTCGACTTGATGGCAATCTTTGCGCTCTTCTGTGGCGCGATCTTTGGTAAGGCGACCTTGCCGCTATCGATGACTTCACCATTGCGGTTGATGCTCCAGAAGAGCTCAAAATCAGCTACATCCTTGAAGTATTGGCGGTTGGTGACTGTGAATGATCCTGCCGATGCCTTGGTTGTTGAGATAACAACAGGGGCCGCAATTGCTTTCATCTCATGCATTGCAGGCTTTGGTGTGCGATCTGGAAAGACCATTCCGTCGCAGACAAAGTTTCCATCGTGTGGAGTTTCGCCGAAATCTCCGCCGTAGGCAGAACGCTTTGTTCCATCAGCCATAGTCTGTTCAATTCCGTGATCCCAGAACTCCCAGATAAATCCACCTTGTAGCCCAGGTGTGGAATGGATGGCATCCCAATACTCTTTGAGATTTCCATTGGAGTTACCCATTGCATGCGAGTACTCGCACATAATCAATGGGCGATCTTGGCGACCTGACTTTGCATAATCGACGATTGCCTTGATTGATGAATACATCGGGCAGACAACATCGGTGAGTGAGTGACCACCGGTCCAATTTCCATTGATGCCACCTTCGTAGTGAAGCGGGCGTGATGGATCGAGTGCGCGAGCAAATGAGGCGGCGCCTTCGTGGTTCTTGCCGCGACCTGATTCATTTCCGAGTGACCAGAAGATTACTGATGGGTGGTGCATATCGCGTTGGACCATGCGGCCAACGCGTTCGATAAATGCTGATGCATAACGTGGGTCGTTAGAGATTGAATCGTAGAAAGCGTGGGATTCAATATTTGCTTCATCGATGACGTAGAAACCAAGTTCGTCGCAGAGATCGTAAAACGCTGGATCATTTGGATAGTGCGATGTGCGCACTGCGTTGAAGTTCCAACGCTTCATCTCGAGCAAGTCTTGACGCATATCGTCGCGAGTAAGTACGCGACCTGTCAGGCGGTTGAAGTCGTGGCGATTGACGCCGTAGATATAAATAAGTTTGCCGTTGACCAAGAGTTCGCGACCCTTGATAACGACTGAGCGGAAACCGATTCTCTGTTGTGAGACTTCGATGACGGTGCCTGAAGGGCTAACCAATTCGATACGAAGTGTGTACAAATTGGGGGTTTCAGCAGACCAGGCAGCGACCTTAGGAATTTCAGTCTCGAGGACGACATGTCCTGGCCATGGTGATTTGAGCTTGAGGCGGCTTGCTTTAGCGGACTCTGGGATATCTCCGCGCCAGTATTCGCCGGCGAAGAACTTGCGATCTGCTTCGCGTAGTTCAGGAGTCATCTCTGTCCAGAGTGGAGTTTTGTGATCTTGATATGTCTGTGAAAGTTGTGCTGACTTAGTCTTGGGAAGTTCTTCAATAGATGTACGCAAGGTGTAACCATGAACGCTCTTACCGCCGATAGAACCGATGACGGCATCAATCTTCAGCGTTCCGGTTGTGCCATCGCTTTTAAGTCCAGCAGTTGTTGCAAATCTTTCGATAAATACATGTTCGGTTGCATAGAGCTTTACTGAGCGAGTGATGCCACCGTGCCACCACTGATCTTGATCTTCAATATATGTGGCATCTGACCATTTGGTAACTTTGATTTCAAGATTATTTTTACCGCGCTTAATAAGACCTGTGATATCAAATTCAGCTGCAAGGCGTGAATCTTTTGTGAGGCCCGCTTCGATGCCATTGACTGTAATGAGTGCAACGGATTCATATCCACCGAGGTGCAAGACGATGCGCTTACCTTCCCACGAGGCTGGGATATGGAAGTCGCGCTCGTAGACACCTGTTGGATTAAGTGCAGGAACTTCTGGTGCAACGTGATCCCAAGGCATCTGTGTATTTGTGTAGTGCGGCTTATCAAAGAATTCATCGCTCGTTGGTTGCATCGTCCACAAACCTGGAACCGGAATTTTTGTCCAACGCTTACGAGAATCATCGGTTGGTGAACTTAAGAGTTGAAAGCGCCATGTTCCGTCGAGCGAAAGCGTTTCGAAGTGCTCGATATTGAGCATGCCGAGGCGGTTGATGGAATTGGTCTCGGGGCTCATCCAGTAGTTAGGCAACATGGCGTGAATCCTCTCATTTATCCATATTTATAGGTATAAAAAGGTGGATTTTTACAATCTGCCAATAACTGCCATAATTACGCCCGCAGTACGCCTCCCTAGCTCAGTGGTAGAGCAGCTCACTTGTAATGAGCAGGTCATCCGTTCAATCCGGATGGGGGGCTCCAGTATTACTCC
>WLKV01000078.1 GCA_009701085.1 Actinomycetota bacterium
AAGAAATCTTCATCAACCTGCATCGCTTCGAGATCGCCCTTAGCGCCAAGCTGTGCTTGTTCAACTAAGCGATCTCGTTGGATTACTGGGTCGATGAGTTCGGAGTAACCGGTTGCAAGTTCGAAGCCATCGACGTAGAGATCCCACTTTTCTACAACGCCAGGAATATCGCGGTGTGCGCGAACAAGCGGTGAAGTATCGACTGGATAACCCATAACGAAAGTTGGTTCAATTAACTTATCTTGTGCGACGTGCTCGAAAATCTCTTCCGCGAGCTTGCCAGTTACCCACTTTGGGTCGATTTTCATGCCGAGCTTTGTGGCGTGCTTCTTCAGTTCATCAATCGAAGTAAGCGCTGTTACCTGCTCGCCAACACCTTCAGAGATTGCGTCGTAGAGTGAAATTTCTTTCCATGTGCCACCGAGGTCTGCTTGGCGACCATCGTGATGTGTGACGACATGTGAACCAGCTACTGCCATCGCAGCATTTTGAATAAGTGAACGGGTTACATCAGCGATTGAACGCCAATCTCCGTACGCCATATATGACTCGACCATTGCGAACTCTGGTGAGTGAGAAGAATCGGCGCCTTCGTTTCGGAAGTTACGGTTAATTTCGAAGACACGTTCGATGCCACCTACAACGCAACGCTTGAGGAAGAGTTCGGGAGCAATACGCATGAATAGATCCATGTCGTATGCATTACTGAAAGTTTTGAATGGGCGAGCTGCTGCGCCGCCATGCATCACCTGAAGCATCGGTGTTTCAACTTCAATAAAGCTTTCGTTATTAAATGTATCGCGAAGTGAACGCATCACCGCTGGACGCATACGCGCTGCTGTGCGAGCTTCTGGGCGAACAATCAAATCTACATAACGCATACGAACGCGAGTCTCTTCAGACATTGGCTTGTGATCATTAGGAAGTGGACGAAGTGACTTTGAAGCCAGCGTCCATGAATTTGCAAGGATCGAAAGCTCGCCGCGCTTTGAGGTAATGATTTCGCCGGTAACCGAGACCATATCCCCTAGATCGATATCTGATTTCCATGCATCGAGTTGTTCTTGTCCGACTTTGTCGAGAGATAACATCGCTTGAAGTTCAGTGCCATCGCCTTCGCGAAGCGTTGCGAAACAGAGCTTGCCGGTATCGCGCTTAAAAATAATGCGGCCAGTAAGGCTTTCGATATCGCCAGTCGCTACATCAATCTCGAGACCGGTGTACTTCTCGCGAACCTCTTTGAGAGATTTGGTGCGGGCGACAGCAACGGGGTAAGGCTCGATTCCACGCTCAATAAGGCTCGCGCGCTTCTCACGACGGATCCGAAGTTGCTCGGGTAGGTCGTCTTCTGTCGCAGGCGTGTTATCGGTTGTCATAGGAGCGTGAGTCTACCTTTTATCGCTACTGATTCTTCTCATGAATAAGGCGAAGGCCTATAAGAGTCAGATCTGGTTCGTGCTCATCGATTGTGTCAGAGACTCCGATGATGAGTGGGGCGAGGCCGCCTGTCGCAATCACTGTTGGAGCTTCGTCATAATCCTTTGCAAGTTCTGCAGTGATGCGATCGACCAAGCCATCGACTTGTCCAGCAAATCCGAAGATAGTTCCTGATTGAAGAGCTTCTACAGTGTTCTTACCGATAACGCTCTTTGGTCGCACCAATTCAACTTTACGAAGCTGAGCAGCGCGCGCAGCTAGCGCATCGACAGAGATTTCAATTCCAGGAGCTAACGCACCACCAAGGAATTCTCCCTTAGGAGATACAACATCGAGATTTGTCGACGTTCCAAAATCCACAACGATTGCTGGACCACCATACAAAGTATGTGCCGCAAGTGTGTTGACGATGCGGTCTGCGCCAATTTCCTTTGGATTATCAACGAGTAACTGAACTCCGGTCTTAGTTCCGGGTTCCACAATCGTTGTGTGAATATCCGCGAAATATGTTGCAATCATTGTGCGCAATTCGCGCAAAGTGGCCGGAACGGTCGAACAGATAGATAGCCCTGTCAGTGGGTATCCGCTGATAAGTGCGCTGTACTGCAGCCAGAGTTCATCGGCTGTGGTGCGCGGGTCAGTCTTTACGCGCCATGACTTTACGAGATCTTCTTTATCGAAGATTCCGAGAACCGTATTTGTATTTCCTACATCGACTGTTAATAACATCGCTACTCCGCTCTCAGATCTAAACCGATATCAAAGACAGGAGCGCTATGGGTTAACGCACCAATCGCTAAGAAGTTAACGCCCGTTGCTGCATATGCCTTTGCATTCTCAAGTGAGATGCCACCAGATGCTTCAAGCTTTGTTGCGCCTGCAACAATCGAGACAGCTTCTGCACATTGCGCAGGGCTCATATTGTCGAGAAGAATTAAGTCAGGCTTGAGTGGCATGACTTCGCGTAGTTGATCGAGGGTATCGACCTCAATCTCAATCTCTGATGTTGGGAACTTGGCGCGCACCTTTGAGAATGCTTCTGCCACTCCGCCTGCTGCTGCAATGTGATTATCTTTAATGAGAGCGGCATCGCTTAGGGACATTCGGTGATTGGTTCCGCCACCCATACGTACTGCGTACTTTTCAAGTAAACGCATACCTGGCGTCGTTTTACGAGTATCGCGAATTTCGCACTTGGTGCCTGCAACAGCATCAACCCAGGTGCGCGTAAGGGTTGCGATTCCACTTAAATGTCCGAGGAAATTGAGCGCTGTTCGTTCTGCCAGCAAGATTGCACGTGTATCGCCACGAACTGTCATCAGGACATCTCCTGCTTTCACAAAAGTTCCATCTTGAACTAAGACTGCAATATCTGTGAGTCCAACTTCTTCAAGAACTGTGCGAGCCATATCCATCCCTGCCACAACACCTGTCTTGCGGGATACAAAGTCAGCGACAACCTTCTCGCTTCCAGAGACAGTTGCAACAGAAGTGATGTCTTCTCCACCTTGTAAATCTTCGGCTAAGGCTCTCTTGATGAGGTCACGATCAATCATTTGCTTCCAACCTCCTGATATCCGCTCATCCAGTAACCCTTCTGATCAAGTTGTTGCACGATGCGCTTCTTCCAGAGATCACTTGTCTCAGGGAAATCTTCACGCCAGTGCGAACCACGAGTCTCTTGGCGGATGAGCGCTGCTTTAAGAATTGCTTGGGCGAGCTGGAATAAGTTTGTTGTCTCCCACGCTTCAACGCATGGCTCGGTGCTCTTCTTATCTTCAATGCGAGTGAGATCGGAACTTGTCTTCAAGAGTGAATCCGAAGAGCGAAGCACGCCCGCGCCGCGACTCATGCTGATTTGAATTTCATGTCGCACCTCGGGATCTAGCAAAATGGCTTGCGATGCATTTTCAACAGGGTCGCTCTTCTCAGGAAGATTCTCGGCGATATCGGCTGCAATTCGAGCGCTAAATACCAGGCCTTCGAGAAGTGAGTTTGAGGCGAGTCGATTTGCTCCATGAACGCCAGAACACGCTGTTTCACCGCATGCATAGAGGCCATTGACGCTCGTGCGCCCGTTGAGATCAACGCGAACTCCCCCAGATGCATAGTGAGATGCTGGTGCAACAGGAATCAAATCTTTGAGCGGATCGATGCCATGTGAAATACATGATGCATAAATAGTTGGGAAACGTTCTTTAAAGCCTTCGAGATGGCGAACATCGAGCCAGACATGATGCGCACCCGTTTGATTCATCACGCGCATGATGGAGATTGCTACAACATCGCGCGGAGCAAGTTCGGCAAGGGGATGGATATCTTGCATAAAGCGCTTGCCGTTGTCATCGACAAGGTATGCGCCTTCTCCACGGACAGCTTCACTGATAAGTGGTTGCTGTCCTTCAGAGTTATCGCCAAGCCATAAAACTGTGGGGTGGAATTGAATGAATTCAACGTCAGCAACTTTTGCACCGGCACGTAGCGCAAGTGCAACACCGTCACCCGTAGAGACAGATGGATTAGTTGTCTGCGCAAATACTTGACCGAGTCCGCCGGTTGCAAGAACGACAGCGCGAGCAAGACCGCGTCCTACTCCATCACGGCTACCTGCACCGATGACGTGAAGTGTTACTCCGCAGACCTCACCAATATCATTCTTTAACGCATCAAGTACGAGTGCAT
>WLKV01000079.1 GCA_009701085.1 Actinomycetota bacterium
ACGCTCAGGTATCGTTATTCAGTGAGCAAAATCTTCCTCTTTGTGGCTATTGATGTGCGCCCAGGTAAATACGATGAATTTGTCTCTGCTCTTTCCAAACACATCTCTGTAATCCGCACCGAATCTGGGTGCGAATTTATTGATATCTACCGCGATACAGATAAAGAGAACGTTGTTAATGTCTGGGAAATCTGGAGCGACCGCCCATCTTGGGATGCGCATATGGTCAACGAGAACAGCAAAGCTTGGCAGTCAGTTGCTAAAGATCTAGTTTTTGGTGAAACAATCACAGTTATGGATTCACTCTCATGAGCCAATTCACTCTTTCAATCGACTGTGGTGGACTCTTTATCAAGAGCTGTGTTCTCGATGAATCCGGCACCATGCACGCAGCACCTACGCGCGTGCAGACCCCGTATCCACTTTCAACTGAGCGATTTCTCGATACTGTTCAAGAGATTGCAGGATCACTTCCAAAGGCTGCACGTGTAACAGTTGGTCTGCCAGGAATGATTCGTAACGGTGTTGTCGTTGCAACTCCTCATTACATCAATGATGCTGGTCCGCACACACGTATGAACCAAGAACTTAAAGATCAGTGGTGGGGCTTTGACGCAGAAGCCGCAGTTGCCGAACGTCTAGGAATTCCGGCAAAGGTTCTTAACGATGCAGAAGTACACGGAGCCGGTGTTGTGACAGGTTCTGGTCTTGAAATCGTTCTCACATTGGGCACTGGCCTTGGATTCTCTGTATTCCACGGTGGAAAACTTTCTCCACACTTTGAAATGTCTCATGCAACAGTTCGCCGAAACACCACGTATGACACTTGGATTGGCGATCGCGAACGCCACCGCATGGGAAATACATTCTGGTCACGTCGCGTGCGCTTAATGGTCTCTGAACTTCGCCCAGTATTTCTGTGGGATCGTCTCTATATCGGTGGCGGAAATTCACACAGCATTCAACAGCGCGACTTAAACCTCATGGGCGATGACGTTGTTATCGTTCCGAACTCTGCCGGAGTTGCTGGCGGAGTTCGTGCGTGGCAGCTCTAACCAGCTCTTAAGTTTTGCTTTGAGTTACTCCTAACTTCATCTTGCTGTAACTATCCGTTTCCTGCTCACCCGAGAGACTTCACGCACTGGGATCAGCCATGAACCCATAATCAATCTCTTGATACGTGAAATGGATAAAAATGAAAACTCGCTACAAAGTAGCTGCAGTGCTTTCAGTTGCCACATTGGTTGCTGGAACAGCAGTAGCAAACTCAGCTCTCAATAAGCCTGAATACATTCTTCCTTCGACAGAAGCAGCAACAATTTCTCCTCTTGCATACGCTGGAGACGTTATAAATGGAGTCACAGTCCGCGGTATTCCTGATGGAATGGGCGCAATGCGTAATGCAGATGGAACAATCACACTTCTCTCAAGCCACGAAGTACCTTCATATGCACCAATCGGTACATTTGCTAAGGCAGCAGATAAGGGCAAGCCAGTTCTAGGAACTTCGATTACAAAGTTCACGCTCAACGCAGCGGGAAATCGCATCATCGGAGCATCCAACTTCATCAAGTCATGGAGCTTCTACAACTACAACACAAAGACTTATCAGGACTCACCCGTTGGCGCAGCTCCTGCAACACAGACTCTTGGTATGGATAACTTCATCAGCCGTTTCTGTTCAGCAACCCTCGTTCAAGCGGGAGCTCTGTCATATAAGGATGGCGGAACAACATACGGTTACGACGGTGCTGTTTATCTAGCCGGAGAAGAAGATGGCGATAGCGGATACGCACGCGGCTTTGTCTTCGATATGGATGGAAATGCAGTCAACTTCGCACGCATGGGTCTTGCATCATGGGAGAACTTGATGCCGAACCTCAAGCCAGGCAAGAACACTGTTGTTATGGGCAACGAAGATGGATCAGCAACTGATTCACAGCTCTTCATGTATGTCGGTACAAAGACAACAACTGGTACATATGCAGATAAGGCAGGCTTCACAAATGGAGACCTCCACGTCCTCAACGTTCCAAACATCGCAAATGACAACGCATTCCGCGCTGCCTACGGCAAGAACAAGCCAGTCGATGTGACATTTGCTAAGACAACTTGGGAAGGCGACCTTAAGACTCAGGCTGCGGATCACGCTGCAAAGGGAACAGAGTTCGCTCGCGTTGAAGATGGTGAATGGGATCCATCAAATCCAAATGTCTTCTACTTCGTAACAACTGAATCAAATAAGGATGCAGGAGCTACAAAGGAGAATCCATCAGAGCCAGGCGTATCACGCGATGGCGGCGGATTCTGGAGACTGACATTTGTTGATGGTCAGAAGCCTGAACTTGGTGCAAAGCTTGAACTTCTTCTCGATGGTTCAGAAGCTCCATACCTAAGCAAGCCAGATAACATGACAATCACAACAGATGGAATTGTCTTGCTACAAGAAGATCCAGGCAATAACGCACACGTTGCACGCATCGTCGCATTCCGTCCAAAGGATGGAAAGCTCGCAACAGTTGCAACATTCAACTCTGATTACTTCTCAAAGACTGGCTCAAAGTTCATGACAGTCGATGAAGAATCTTCAGGAATCATTGATGTTACCTCTTTGGTTGCAAAACCAGGAGATACAACAAAGCACTTCTACTTCAATGCGCAGGTCCACACGACTGGTGGTTACACCGCTCGTCCAGACCTCACCACGAAGACAACAGGTGGAATCTTGAAGTTCAACCAGAAGACTCTCGAAGGTGGCGCGTACTACCACCTCGCGATCTCTGATTGGAAGACTGTTTTCGGTTCTTAATCTCGGGACAAAAACTAAATAAATAGAAAGGCCCCGTACTCTTTGAGGGAGAGTGCGGGGCCTTTCTTATTTCTAATTTATGCGCGAATTGCTTTAGCGAACTCGCGGAAATCTTCAACAAGTAGATCAATCTCTTCTTGGCCATGTGCCAAAGAAATTAGCCACTGTTCATCAAGTCCTGGTGGAGTGATGATTCCGCGGTTTAGAGCGAAGAGCCAGTGTGCCTCTGCAACACCGAAGTCAGTTGCCTTGTAATCACGGTAGTTGCGCACTGGTGTTGTTGACCATGTAACGCAGCCCTTGATTCCGAAGCCGACTGTATGTGCTGGAAGCTGGTACTCATCAATGATTTCGCCGATGCGAGTAAGTGCCTGCAAGTTAAAGTCTTCAGCGATTGCGAGTGCATCATCAGAACAGATGCGATCGATTGCGCGAACACCTGCCATTGCAAGGGGATTACCATTAAAGGTACCGAAGTGAGCCATCTTGCCGTTGGTAACGAAGTCCATGTACTTCTTCTTACCGCCAAATGCAGCAAGTGGAAGTCCACCGCCGATTGATTTAGCAAGGGTAATAAGGTCCGGCTTTACACCGAGACGAGCAGATGCACCGTGTGCACCAGCTGTCAGGCCAGTCTTTACCTCATCAAAGATAAGAATGACGTTGTATTGATCGCAGAGTTCGCGAACACGCTCGAGGTAACCAGCATCAGGAAGAACGATGGCAAGGTTTTCTAGAACTGGTTCAACGATGAAGCATGCAATCTTCTTTGCATTCTTCTTAAACATCTTTTCGAGCGCAGAAATATTGTTGTAAGGAACAACGTAGATATCTCCGGGAACCAAGTTTGGTTCAACATAAGGAGTTGGCTTCTCAGCCTTGCCTGCCTTATCAAGTGGTGGCTTTGCAGAGACAACAAATGGATCGTAGCTACCGTGGTAGCCGCCTTCGATCTTGAGGATGCCCATCTTCTCTGTCGCTGAGCGAGCAACGCGCACCGCGTACATCGTTGATTCAGTTCCTGAGTTGGTGAAGCGAACTTGATCGATTCCGAAGCGCTTGCAGATTCGCTCTGCAGCATCGGTAGAAGTCGGTGAAGGGGTAACGAAGAGCATTCCCTGGTTAAGCGAACTCTGAATTTCTTCTACAACAACTGGGTTGAGGTGGCCGGCGAGCATTGCGCCGAAGCCCATAGAGAGGTCAAGGAGCTGACGACCATCGACATCGGTCATATAGGCGCCCTTGGCGGAGACGATCGAGATTGGGTATGGATCCCAGTG
>WLKV01000008.1 GCA_009701085.1 Actinomycetota bacterium
AAAGCTGCTCGCGTATGGGCTCGACGAAGAGTCTGAAGAATTGGTTTTCCAGCAATCGTAATGAGCGAAGCAGTAAATACAGCGCGCGGAATATCCCAGGCCATCGCGGATAAGAAGTGATAAGAAAAGAAACGTGCGAGATTTTCACTGATCGGCGCACCGGCACGGTATGAAAGTTGAGTATCTGCACCTAAAGCCCAGGGCCAGAATTGAAGATCCATTGCTATTCCGAAGAACTCTGCAGCAAGAACTCCATAGAGAGCAAGAATGAATATTTCACTCTTGCCACGCAGCATTCGCGGAATAAGCGCGACTCCTAAACCAATCCAACCAGCGGCAAAAGATTGATAAGCAACCCAAGGACCCATGCCACCAGTCAGAATGGCTGAGAGGAACATGGAAAGTGCTCCGAGTAAGAATCCAAAAGATGGACCGAAGACTCTGGCTGAGAGAATCAATACAAACCACATAGGTTCAATTCCTACAGCTCCCGTCCCCATAGGGCGAAGAGCTGCAATCAGTGCGGTGAGCACAGCCAAGAGTGCAATCGATTTACTATCTAATTCATTATTACTGACGCTCACCATGAGAAGCAGTAGCGCGAAAGGTGTAGCCATTAGAAATATCCATTGGGGATGGCCCTGCTTCTCGTTGATCACAAATGGCCAGAGAAAGGCGAGGGCGCTGATTGCACTTGTGAGAATGAGTGCAGCGAGCGAGGCACCTTTGAATGCAAAGATTCCAGAAGTCTTCATGCCGAGGCCTCAATTGCATGAACTACATCGGCAACAGTCAACCAAGGTTTGGGAGACATGACCTTTGCAACTTGAGGAGCAAAGGCAGGTGATGAGAGCAAGACTTCAAGCGTTGTCCCGTCGGCAACGATTTCACCTTCTGCAAGGAAGAGGACTCGGTCTGCGAGTTCTGCCACAAGTTCGACATCGTGCGTTGCTAGGAGAACTGGTCGATTGAACTGTCGTGCATATTCTTTGAGAGCGATTGCAAAGAGGTTCTTTGCGCGGTAATCGAGACCGCGCGTCGGTTCATCGAGAACTAGTACGTCGGGATTTCCAGAGAGCACAATGCTTAAAACGAGCGCTAAACGTTGTCCTTCAGATAGGTCATTGGGATGAGCATGCAGAGAGATGTGTGGAACTAATCGATTGAGAAGTGCTGCGGTGGAACCAGGTGCAATTTCATTGTTGCGATCTGCGAGAACGCACTCTTCTTCAACGCTTGACGCGAAGAGAAGATCACTGGGCTCTTGGGGGACATAGCCAATCGCTCGCCTGCGAGCTGCACCTTTGAGAAGAGTGGGGTCTGCTCCATTAACTCTGATCTCACCTGAATGTGGTGAGTGGAGTCCAACAATGGAGTGGAGCAAGGTGCTCTTACCAGCGCCGTTGCGCCCCATGATGGCGACGATTTCACCGTGGTTGATTACAGCGTTGACTTTATTCAGCGCGCTCTTCTCAGAGTAAGAGTGGGAAACTCGTGAAATCTCAATTGCTGGTGAATTTTCTAGTGATGGCACAAGAGGACGTGAGTACTGATTATTTCTAATATCTTCAGTCTGTCGCCTCACTTCACGAACACTCGTTCCGATTTCAGAGAGATTAAGGGCGCGGGCCAATTTCACAATGGGTGGAACAAGCTCTGAGCGCTTCAGAATTTCATCGGCAGTACCTATGGAAGTATCACCATTGCCTTCGATATAAATTATGCGATCGACAAATTGAATGACGCGTTCCAGGCGATGCTCAGCGATGATGACTGTCACGCTGAGGTCATGAACGAGGCGATGCAAGACTGAGAGAACTTCTTCGGCGGCAATCGGGTCGAGAGCGCTTGTAGGTTCATCGAGAACCAATACCTTCGGATGCATGACAAGAGCGGCGCCGATTGCTACTCGTTGCTGTTCGCCTCCGCTTAACGTTGCAATTGAACGGTTACGAAGAGCGCTCAAACTCAGGAGATCGAGAACTTCCTCGACTCGCTTTCGCATGACATCAGGAGGGAAATTAAGAGCCTCCATGCTAAAAGCCAATTCTTCTTCGACAATATCTGTGACAAATCCGTTGATGGGATTCTGACCAACAATTCCCACAAGATGGGCAAGAGAGCCAGGCTTTACTGATCTGGTCGAAATTCCATCGACAGAGATGTCACCAGCCAAAATTCCACCTGTGTGATGGGGGACCAGACCATTAATGAGACGTAGGAGAGAAGATTTACCGGAGCCAGTTTCACCCATGACCAAGACCATCTCACCCTCTTCAATTTGAAAGGAGAGATCCTCAAGAATCGTCTTAGTTGATTGTGGATAGATGAGTGAAACATTGGAGAAGGTAATCATCGAGTCACCATCGTTACAGCGGCCGCAGCAGTGAGAAGAAGAGTGAGATTGTCGCGCATCAACCAAGGTTGAGGTCTATACCGTGATCGTTTTCTGCTAATCCCATAGCCACGAGCGTCCATCGCTGCTGCGAGCTGAAGTGAGCGAGAGAGTGACTCTTCAAGTAACGGGATTGCTATCGAGCGTAGCTCAATCTTTTCAAAACCACGTAACTTTTGCGCAGTTCGAATACGACGAGCGCTGGTTGCCAGTTGCGGAAAGAGAGATGTGGCAATGACGAGAGTGATTCCGATTTCATAGATAAAGGAGGGAGTGACGCGTAGAAGTTTATGAGGACTCGTCAGAGATGTTGCAGCTCCGAAGAGCGCAATCATCGTCGCGATAATGACGCCTTCGTGTAGGGAGGAAGACAATCTTTCAAGAGTGACAGCGCCACCGATACGAATACCAGGCATCCAAGTTGGCAGGTCGAGAATGGGAAGGGTGAAGAGTTTCGTGCCAGGAATCGGAACCCCAATAAGTATTCCGACGATAGTTCGTATCGCCAAGATAATGGCACCGATGCGCAGTGAGAGAAGAAAACTTCTCTGCCATGGCGAGCCGTCGCGACGAATATAGACAAGAAGTGCCACCGCACCCACTATCGCGAGAGCGATATATGCGTTATCGAGCGCGACCACTCCAATTGCTAGCAGTATCGCGCAGATCCACAATGTCAGTGGATGCAGTGGCTTCTTCATCTTGAAATCAGTTACTTCTTCAGAAGTGAAGCAGGGGTATCAATCTCTACGCCACATTCTTTCTTGGGGTATCCATTAAAACCACAAATCAGACCCGAACTTGCGGCGCGAACTTTGACTACCTGTGCAAGGACATCAATACCTTGTGAACTCTTGGCAGTTGTTACGCAACGAACAATCGGCTTCTGAACCTTTTCACCCTTCGGCGCATAGGCAGGGTTTCCAAATTCGATTACAAGGCCAATGCGCTTCGTATCAGAATCAGCTTTTGTCTTTCCACAGATTGATGCAAAAGATGGCTTTGCCTTTGGGGCGACAGATGGAACATCATCGCTGCTGAATACAAAAGACCAGCCTTCAACGGCTCCATCTTCAATATCTACAGTGGGCCCAGTCATGGCAGCCTTCCATGTAGTTGAACCTGGAGCTGCTTGGAAGTATCCCCAGTAACGCCAACCTTTAGAAGCGGCTTGGGACGATGGCATTGCCACCAACTGTGATGAGATCAGAACGATTGCGATTGCAATCTTCTGCGTAGATGCTTTCTTCATTATGTGAACTCCAGAATTTAAGAGTCTCACAGGGGTAGCTCGCTAGCGGTCGGCCACATATGCCAAATACCTTTGGACTACACCCCGCAAACCTCGGCGGGTGTTGGTCAAAATCAAATATCGCCAATAGGTAATCCGACTTGAACGGTTCATTACTGAACTGTCTTACGGTTGCGGGTCAGCGTCGGATTTGCACCGAACTTCCCCTATTGGGATATCTATTAAGTTGTAGCGGTACCAAACCATAGCCAGATGCTGTTGGCAACTCACCACGCTGCACTTAAGGTGGCGCCATGGAATATAGACGCCTTGGCAATACCGGAATGTATGTCTCAGAAATTTCTTACGGCAATTGGATCACGCACGGCTCACAAGTTGAGACCGAAGCAGCGGTTAAATGTGTGCGCGAAGCTCTCAATCAGGGAATCACAACCTTCGATACCGCCGATGTCTATGCCGGAACTAAAGCAGAAGTTGTTTTAGCAAAGGCTCTTAAAGGTGTTCGCCGCGAATCCTATGAGCTCTTCACAAAGGTCTATTTCCCAACAGGTGAGGGTAAGAATGATCGCGGTCTTTCACGTAAGCACATCATGGAGTCTTGTCACGCTTCGTTGAAACGTTTGAATACTGATCACATCGATCTCTATCAAGCCCATCGTTTCGATGTGGAAACTCCACTGGATGAAACACTCAGCGCCTTCGATGACTTAATTCGTCAAGGAAAGGTTAGCTACATCGGTTTCTCGGAATGGAATGCAAAGCAGATTTCTGATGCGCTAAAGATTCAAGACTCACGTGGCTACAACCGCTTTGTCTCCAGCCAACCTCAGTACTCGGCGCTATGGCGCGTCATTGAGAGCGAAGTAGTTCCTCTCTCGAAGAAAGAAGGAATCGGGCAGATTGTCTGGTCGCCTATGGCCCAAGGAATCTTGACCGGTAAATATCTTCCAGGAAAGAAAGCTCCTGCAGGTTCTCGCGCCACCGATAAGAAGAGTGGTGCAAATTTCATCTCTCGCTGGATGACTGAAGAGGTGCTCACTGCGGTTCAAAAGTTAAAG
Organism: Actinomycetota bacterium; assembly: GCA_009701085.1. GTDB lineage: Bacteria > Actinomycetota > Actinomycetes > Nanopelagicales > Nanopelagicaceae > Planktophila > Planktophila grossartii. Next base: position 4,706 of record WLKV01000008.1, read on the forward strand.
CCAATCGCAGATGGACTCGATCTTTCGATGTCTCAATTGGCGTTGGCCTGGGTTCTTCAAAATTCCAATGTTTCTAGTGCAATTATGGGAGCTACAAAGCCTTCTCAAGTTAAAGAGAATGTGAAAGCTTCTGGAGTAAAGCTCAGCGCTGATGTGATGAGATCGATAGATAACGCTCTTGGCAAACTTCCAGAACGCGATCCAAAGAAGAACGAGAGCCCAAACCCGAGAGCTTAGAAGCTTTCTCCCACTTTGATTTGAGGCTTAGGTGAGCGCATTCTGCGCATTTGAGTCGAGCGAAGCCATCCATACATTCCGATGCCCTTGAGTTCGGTGCCGGGAAATTTAGCAATCACTGCGCTCTTGATTTTGCGACTAAGGAAGAACCCATCGATCACTGAGATCAAGAGAACTCCGTACATGATGATGATGCTTCCAATTTGAAATATTGGAGATGGAATCAAAGTGAGGAAGAGTACGACGAAGATAATCGGCAAGAAGTACTCACCGATTGACTTGCGTGAATCAACGTAGTTGCGAACGAATCTCTTAACAGGACCTTTATCGCGAGTTGGGAGAGCGTTTTCATCTCCACGCATATATGCAGCGCGAGCTGCAATACGACCGGCACGGGCAGCATCCTTAGCGCGCTTCTTCTCTTCCTTTGTTGAAGCGGGAGCGAGGGATGCAACCTTGCGGGCAGCTTCGGCCTCTTTGCGCTTGGGAGTAGGGCGACCCTTTTTATTCTCTGTTGATTCAGACATGAGTGGAACTATAGAGCGAGCATCTGGTTGAGAGCCAACTTTGAGAACGAGGCAACGCGCTCATCAACCTTAATTTCATTGACGATATGACCGGCAACGATGGATTCCATGGCCCAGACAAGGTGAGGTAAATCGATGCGGTTCATCGTTGAGCAGTAACAGACCGTCTTATCGAGGAAGACGATCTCCTTATCGGGGTTGTTCTGAGCCAGGCGAGAGACGAGGTTGAGCTCTGTTCCGATAGCCCATTTACTACCAGCGGGGGATGAGGTGACAGTTTGAATGATTTTCTCGGTACTTCCGACGACATCCGAATCAACAACGACTTCATGCTGGCACTCGGGGTGCACGATTACCTGAACACCTGGGATACGGGTGCGAACTTCTTGAATTGATTCGCGAGTAAAGCGACCATGAACTGAGCAATGTCCGCGCCAGAGAATCATCTTTGCATTCTTGATTTGATCTTCTGTCAATCCACCCATTGGCTTCCACGGGTTCCAGAGAACGCAATCATCGAGCGAGAGACCAAGTGATAGAACCGCTGTATTGCGACCGAGGTGTTGGTCGGGAAGAAAGAGAACCTTCTCTGCTTTAGCAAAAGCCCATTCGAGGGTCTTCTGCGCGTTAGAAGATGTACAGATAGTTCCACCGTGTTCGCCAGTAAAACTCTTAATTGCTGCAGATGAATTCATATATGTGACAGGAACTGTCTTAGATGCGACACCAACTTTTTCAAGATCTTTCCAACATTGATTCACTTGATTTGCTGTAGCCATATCCGCCATCGAACAACCCGCAGCGAGATCAGGGAGAATCACTCTCTGCTGTGCAGATGTAAGGATGTCGGCACTCTCAGCCATAAAGTGAACTCCGCAGAAGAAGATAAATTCAGCAGAACTTTCTGCAGCAGCTTGCGCTAACTTGAAGGAATCGCCAGTGATATCGGCAAATTGAATGACTTCATCGCGTTGGTAGTGGTGGCCCAAGATGAGGGCACGGTCACCGAGAGCGGCTCTGGCTGCGATGGCGCGTTCAACCAAGTGCGGGTCGCTTGCAGGTGGAAGCTCACCTGTACATGAGACGCCTCGCTCTGATGCGAGGTCGGAGCCTTGGCCAAGGACTAGTAGCTCGCTCAGGCTGATAGACATAAGCCCATACTAATAGTTATGACGCCAAGCGTTTGGGTTAGCCAGAGCTACCTGACGCGGGTATTCTTCAGCACATGACTACTGAAACAACAACAACTCCAGTCGAGATCACAACAGGCATCACACTTACTGATGTCGCAGCCGCAAAGGTTGCAGCGCTTCTTGCTCAAGAAGGTCGCGATGACCTCTACCTCCGCGTTGCTGTTCAGCCAGGTGGCTGCTCAGGTCTTCGTTACCAGCTCTACTTCGATGATCGCAATCAAGATGGCGATATCACTCGTGAATTCGGCGCCGTGAAGGTTGTCGTCGACAAGATGAGCGATCCGTACCTCATGGGCGCTTCAATCGATTTCGTAGACACCATTGAGAAGCAAGGCTTCACAATTGATAATCCAAATGCACAAGGTTCATGTGCGTGCGGCGATTCATTTAACTAATCAGCGTTAAAACTCTGCTGCTGTAGTTAGATTCCAACATGAAAATTGGCGTTGCTGGTTCTGTTGGTCTTGATCACCTGATGACTTTCCCTGGAAAGTTCACCGACTCTCTCGTCGCCGGTTCTCTTGAAAAAGTTTCTCTCTCCTTTCTCGTTGACGGTCTTGATGTTCGCCGTGGGGGATGCGCAGCCAATATCGCATTCGGTCTTGGAGTGCTCGGTCTCAACCCGATTTTGATTGCAGCAGTAGGAAAAGATTTTGCAGATTACGACGCTTGGCTTTCTCGCCATGGAGTCGACACATCGCATGCCCTCGTCTCAACGACGCAACACACAGCCCACTTCACAGTCACAACAGATACGGAACTCAATCAGATTGCATCTTTCTTCCCTGGTGCAATGTCTGAAGCTCGCAATATTGAACTCAAGCCCATCATGGACAAAGTCGGCAAACTCGATCTCTTGGTGATCTCCCCAGATGACCCTGAAGCGATGTTGCGCCATACAGAAGTTGCACAGGCGATGGGTGTTGCTGTTGCAGCTGATCCTTCTCAACAGATGGCTCGTATGAGTGGTGAAGAAATCAAGAAACTCATCTCTGGCGCGACCTACCTCTTTATGAACGAGTACGAATTAGCCCTTGCCATTCAAAAGACTGGCTGGAGCGATCACGAGATTCTCGAACGCGTGAAGTACCGAGTTGTCACACTTGGCGCAGATGGTGCACGCATTGAAAGTATTGATGGAACCTTTATCAAGGTTGGATGCGCACAAGAGAAGGCGAAGATAGATCCGACAGGAGTAGGAGATTCATTCCGCTCTGGCTTCGTTGCAGGTCTTGCATGGGGTCTTTCCCACGAACGATGTGCACAGCTCGGTTCAATGATTGCCACCTATGTCATTGAGACAACAGGAACTCAGGAGTACCGATTTACCAAGGATGAATTTGTGGGCCGATTTAGCGAGGCCTACGGTGCAGATGCTGCTGCTGAAATAGAAGCGCACCTACCTGCGTAACTTCTGAAGAACTTCTTTCAGCTTACCTGCTAACGAAGATATATCTTCGCGCGTCGTTCCATTATGTAATGTAAAGCGAATATGACCATTGGTCTCATATCCCATCGCTGCCAGAACATGGCTTGGTTGGAGATCTTCGGGTGAGCAGGCAGAGCCCGAATCTACGTCGATTCCAAGTGCTGCTAGTTCGCGAACTGTCGCTTCACCTGATACTCCGCTGGCAACGATAGAGACAAGATGGGCAAGTGCGGGTGCATTAGATGCGACTACCTGCACACCGTCGATAGATGAGAACTCTTTGATTGCGAATTCACGGAGCGCTGAATCTTCACCAGTGAAATTTTCAAGGGCGATGGAAGAGGCGATCAGTAGTGGCAAGGAGTAACTTCCGGGCGAACTGATGGGTGCGATACGTGGCAGCGGGTATGAATATTCAGAGCGATTATTGATCGCCATAATGGCGAGGCCGCTCGGTCCGTTCCAGGAAAGTGAATCAAAGAGCGCTGTATTCCAGTGGTGAGGCAACGGTAGGCGAGCGCCTGAACTCGTAGCATCAACGGCGATACGAACTGTTGCTGGAGTTTCTTCCTCACTTTGAATGACACCGGTTTCGCCATTAGCTAATTGAAGTGAGAGAACTGAATGCGCAGGAATATCTGCGAGGTGGAGAATGGCTCCAGAGTTATCTGCTGAAAGTTCCTTCACCTCAGATGTATGGGCGCGAGCTATAGCGCGGACCTTTCCCTTATCAATTGCCGAATAAATAAAGGGGGAGCGGTCTGTGAAGAGCCCGGCGATGGAGAGGAAGTGCCCCAAGGAGGGTTCGCCGATCACTTCGATAGATGTGGCTGGGATGCCCAATTTCTCGGCGATATTTTCAAGCGCTTGATTTCGGAGGATGGCAGCCTTAGAGGCGCTCTGAGAAATCTTCTTGGGATCTGCCCAACCTTGATCAAAAGCGGCTAGTAGCGCCTCTCTGGCGGCAGGGTGGAGCGGGCCTTCAGAGGCGAAATTTCCTGTGACACGAACCACCGAATCAACGCTACTCGCTCCGACGAGCGCACGCACCTCGCGCCACTATCCTTACCCCATGTCTTCTCACGCACCGCGCACTAAGCGCACTCTTGGAGCCGTGGCGCTCGTTCTCCCAGCTTTGTTCCTATTATCCGGATGTTCTTTTAACTCAAAAGATATTTCCGGAATGGGTTTTCCCAAGGGAGTATCAAGCGTCAATGACATCTCGCTCTCATTGTGGCAAGGTGCATGGATCGCAGCAGGTGTGGTTGGAGTATTTACACTCATCCTCATTTTGTGGCCAGCGGTATTCCACCGCGCAAAGGCGAGCAAAGGTGAATTCCCTAAGCAGACTCAGTACAACATTCCTGTTGAAATTCTCTACACAGTAATTCCATTCGCGATCGTTGCCGTGATGTTCTACTTCACTGCAGTGAAAGAGAACAAGATCATCGATAAGACTTCACCGGTCAAGCATGAGATTTCTGTCGAAGGAATTCAGTGGTCGTGGCAGTTCGGTTACCCAGAGGCAGGCGAGAAAGCGGTTGTGACTGGCACACCAGAACAGCCACCAACCTTGTACATGCCACTCGGGGAAAAAGTTCGCTTCACTCTTACCGCCAACGATGTAGTACATGGTTTCTGGATTCCAGCATTCATGATTCAAATGCAAAACCTTCCAGGTGAGACCAATCATCTGCAATTCACCGCAAATAAGTTGGGTGAGTTCCCAGGTCGATGCAACATCCTCTGCGGACGTAACCACACGCAAATGATCTTTAAGGTAAAGGTAGTAACCCCCGAGCAGTATCAGAAATATCTTGACTCACTGAAGGCGAGCGCATAATGACAACATTTGCAGAACGTCCAACTATCGCTGCTCCTCGCCAAGGAGTACAGAAGACTTCTCGCGGAAGTCAATTTGTAAAGACCATCACCTCTACCGACCACAAGCGCATCGGTTATCTCTATCTTGCAACATCATTTGCTTGGTTCCTTATCGGTGGACTTTTAGCCCTTCTTTTGCGTATTGAGCTCACTCGTCCAGGTATGCAGTTCTGGAGCAACGAGCAGTACAACCAGCTCTTCACAATGCACGGAACCATCATGTTGCTGATGTTTGCAACACCGCTCTTCGTTGGATTCGCCAACGTCATCATGCCTCTGCAAATCGGAGCGGCAGACGTTGCATTCCCGCGTTTAAATATGCTCTCTTACTGGCTCTACTTCTTTGGTTCGATCCAAGCAACAATCGGTTTCTTAACTCCAGGTGGAGCGGCATCATTCGGCTGGACCGCATATGCACCACTTGCAAACTCAACATACTCACCTGGTATCGGTGGAGATCTGTGGGTAATGGGCCTTGCAATCTCAGGCCTCGGAACAATTCTTGGCGGCGTTAACTTCATTACAACAATCTTCACAATGCGTGCACCAGGAATGACGATGTTCCGCATGTCTATCTTCTCTTGGAACGTGCTCCTGACTTCAATTCTTGTACTTCTCGCTTTCCCACCATTAGCAGCAGCGCTTCTTGGTCTTGAATCTGATCGCCTCTTTGGTACCCACCTCTTCGATCCAGCAAATGGCGGAGCTATGTTGTGGCAACACCTCTTCTGGTTCTTTGGCCACCCCGAGGTTTACATCCTTGCTCTGCCATTCTTCGGAATCGCAACAGAGATCTTGCCGGTCTTTAGCCGTAAGCCAATCTTTGGTTACAAGGGTCTGATTGCAGCAACGATGGCAATCTCTGCACTCTCCGTTGCAGTGTGGGCTCACCACTTGTTCGCAACGGGCAAGGTACTTCTTCCATTCTTCTCATTTATGACATTCCTCATCGGTGTTCCAACTGGCGTGAAGTTCTTCAACTGGATCGGAACGATGTGGCGTGGTCACGTCACCTTCGAAACTCCGATGTTGTGGGTTATGGGCTTCCTCGTAACGTTCCTCTTCGGTGGACTTACAGGAATCATCCTTGCCTCACCACCACTTGATTTCGCGGTATCAGCGTCGTACTTCGTTGTTGCACACTTCCATTACGTACTCTTCGGAACTGTGGTCTTTGCGATGTTCGCAGGTTTCTACTTCTGGTGGCCTAAATTCACAGGGCGCATGCTCAATGAGCGCCTCGGAAAGATCCATTTCTGGACTCTCTTCTTCGGCTTCCATACAACATTCCTTATTCAGCACTGGCTTGGAATTAAGGGCTTCCCACGTCGCTATGCAGATTACTTAGCAACTGATGGATTTACCGGCATGAATATGATTTCAACAGTCGGTTCATTCTTGCTCGCTCTCTCCATGATTCCATTCTTCGTCAACGTCTGGATTACACGTAAGTCTCCAAAGGTCGAAGTTGATGATCCTTGGGGTTACGGAGCATCACTCGAGTGGGCGACTTCATGTCCACCACCACGACATAACTTCACATCAATGCCAAGAATTCGTTCTGAACGTCCGGCATTTGATCTGCATCACCCACATATGGCGCAGAA
>WLKV01000080.1 GCA_009701085.1 Actinomycetota bacterium
TCTCTCGGAGTTGAAGATCGCAATGTAATTCTCGTCGATGACGTGCTCTTCTCTGGTCGCACCATTCGCGCGGCACTTGATGCCTTAGGTGAAATTGGTCGCCCTAAGACAGTGCAGTTAGCAGTTCTGGTAGATCGCGGCCATCGCCAACTTCCTATTAAGGCAGATTATGTAGGAAAGAACCTTCCTACCTCAGCCACTCAAATCATTAAGGTCCAATTCACCGAACTCGATGGAGTCGATGCAGTTTCGTTGGAAGAAGGGAGCAAATAATGCGCCACTTACTCTCCATCTCAGATCTCAGTAAGGTCGAAGCGCTTCAAATTCTCAACACAGCGGAAGAGTTAGCACGCGTCTCCGATGGACCAATGAAGAAGTTACCAACACTCCGCGGTCGCACCATCGTCAACCTTTTCGCTGAGGATTCAACACGTACTCGCATCTCTTTCGAAGCAGCTGCAAAGAGACTCTCTGCCGATGTTATTAACTTCTCCGCAAAGGGATCGAGCGTCAGTAAGGGTGAATCTCTCAAAGATACCGCGCAGACTCTGCAAGCTATGGGGGCAGATGCAGTCATAATTCGTCATAGCGCATCAGGAGCTGCTCAACGTCTTGCAGATAGTCAATGGATGACAGGTTCTGTCGTCAATGCCGGCGATGGTACGCATGAACACCCAAGCCAGGCACTTCTCGACGCATTCACCATTCGTAGACATCTCGCTCATGGGGGAGATGACCTCACAGGTTTACATATCGCAATCGTTGGCGATGTATTGCACTCACGTGTAGCTCGATCCAACGTGCTCTTACTTACCAAGTTAGGTGCACAAGTAACTCTCGTCGCACCACCAACTCTTCTCCCTGTTGGCGTTGAATCTTGGCCAGTAAAGGTTTCCTATGATTTCGACTCGATTATTGAATCCGTAGATGCAGTCATGATGTTGCGCATCCAGTTGGAGCGAATGACTGAACTCTTCTTCCCGAATGCCCGCGAATATTCGCGCTACTTCGGTCTCAACAAAGACCGTCTCAAGAAGATGAAACCGACTGCGATCGTGATGCACCCGGGCCCTATGAATCGTGGTCTGGAAATTACCGCCGATAGCGCCGATAGCGCCCGTTCAGTGATTCTTGAACAAGTTACTAATGGTGTGAGCGTCAGAATGGCGATTCTCTACCTACTTCTTGCAGGTTCTCAAGAGATTGGAGCATCAGAATGAGTTCAACAATTCTTATCTCAGGAGGAACGCTGCCTGATGGAACAAAATCTGATCTTCTTATCAAGGATGGAAAGATCTCTGAGATTGCGGCAAAGATTGAATCACAAGGCGCACATGTCATTGATGCTGCAAAATCCATTCTTCTTCCCGGCCTCGTAGATTTGCATACCCACCTTCGCGAGCCAGGCAAGGAAGATGCCGAGACTGTTGAATCTGGTTCACGCGCGGGTGTGAAAGGTGGTTTCACCGCCTTAAGTGCTATGGCAAATACTTCGCCGGTTGCAGATACTGCTGGCGTTGTTGAGCAGGTATATCGACTTGGACAGTCAACAGGCTTACTTGAAGTCTTTCCCATCGGTGCTGTCACTCGCGGTTTAGAGGGTGAGCATCTCGCTGAAATCGGGGCGATGGCCGATTCTGTAGCACGCGTACGAGTCTTTAGCGATGATGGACATTGCGTCTTTGATCCTCTAGTGATGCGTCGTGCACTTGAATATGTAAAGAAGTTCAATGGCGTCATCGCACAACATGCTCAAGAGCCTCGTTTAACACAAGGTTCACAGATGAATGAAGGAATCGTTTCTTCGCAACTTGGCCTCAAGGGTTGGCCAGCAATTGCTGAAGAAGCGATCATCGCTCGCGATGTACTTCTTGCAGACCATGTGCAAGCTCGCCTTCATATCTGCCATCTCACAACTGCAGGTGGTGTAGAAATTATTCGCTGGGCAAAGGCACGCGGAATCAAGGTCACTGCGGAAGTCACTCCGCATCATCTTCTTCTTACCGACGAGCTCGCACGTAGCTACGATCCAATTTTTAAAGTCAATCCTCCACTACGTACCGAAGCCGATGTTATGGCCCTTCGTGAAGCGCTTGCTGATGGAACTATCGATATCGTCGCAACCGATCATGCGCCGCATCCTGCAGAGACGAAAGAGTGCGAATGGCAAGAAGCATCCTTCGGAATGCTCGGATTAGAAACGGCGCTCAGTATCGTCAACAAGACCATGGTTGAGACCGGACTTATGAATTGGGCAACTGTCGCCGATCGCATGAGCTATGCACCGGCGCGGATAGGCCTGTATGAGAACCAGGGGCAAGAGCTGAATGTGGGCGCGCCCGCTCACATCGCTGTGATGGACCCAACTTCACTATTCACAGTTGATAGAGACCTAGTAGCCTCTAGAAGTCGCAATACTCCCTTCCATGGCATGGAGTTGCCGGGACAGATAGTCGCAACAATTTTTAATGGCGCAGTTGTATATGAGGAGAGTCAGTCATGAGTAAAGCTTTCTTCGTACTCGATGATGGACGAGTCTTCGAAGGAACTTCATGGGCTGCCACTGGCAAAACTTTCGGTGAAGCCGTATTCCAAACAGGTATGACTGGATATCAAGAGACTCTCACCGATCCTTCCTATCACAAGCAGGTTGTCGTGATGACGGCGCCTCACATTGGAAATACAGGCGTTAACGCATATGACAATGAGTCGAAGAAATATTGGGTAGCAGGTTTCGTGGTGAGGAATCCTTCTACTCTGACTAGTAACTGGCGTAGCGAGAACGATTTAGAAGCGGAATTGATCAGTCAGAACATCGTCGGAATTCAAGGTGTGGATACTCGAGCCATTACGCGACATCTGCGCGATCGCGGAGCAATGCGCGTAGGAATCTTCTCTGGCCTCGAACTCACGCGCGAAGAGATGGTTATCGAAGTTCGCAAGCAACCTGCCATGAGCGGGGCATATCTGAGCGATGATGTTTCGACAGATTCGACATATGTGGTGCCTTCAATCGGTGAGAAGAAATTTACTGTTGCAGCTCTCGACCTCGGCATCAAGGGCGCGACCCCGCGCGCTATGGCAGAACGCGGAATTGAAGTTCATGTGATGCCATACAACTCATCATTTGCCGATATCCAGGCTATTAACCCCGATGGAGTCTTCCTCTCTAATGGGCCTGGTGATCCTTCAACAATGACAGAGACCATTGATTTGGTGAGACAGATACTCGGAGAAGAGATTCCTGTCTTTGGCATCTGCTTTGGACATCAAATCCTTGGTCGTGCACTCGGATTTGAAACTTATAAATTGCAATTCGGCCATCGTGGAATCAATCAACCAGTCCTCGATCGCAAGACAGGCAAAGTTGAAATTACCGCACATAATCATGGCTTCGCTCTGAAGGCTCCTACTGATTCAGGATTCTCAACAGTGTATGGACCCGGACAAGTTACGCACGTATCTCTTAACGATGGCGTTGTTGAAGGGCTCGAACTTATCGAACGCGGAGCATTTAGCGTTCAGTATCACCCTGAAGCTGCAGCAGGTCCGCACGATGCTGCCTACCTATTCGATCGCTTTGTTGACCTTATGGTCCAGTACCCACGAAAAGTTGAGGCTCTCTAATGGCTCGCGATACATCAATTAAGAGCGTCCTGGTCATAGGTTCAGGCCCCATCGTCATTGGTCAGGCATGCGAATTTGATTACTCCGGAACACAGGCATGTCGTGTCTTGCGCGCCGAAGGTATTCGAGTCATTCTCGTCAACTCGAATCCCGCAACAATTATGACCGACCCAGAATTTGCTGATGCAACTTATATTGAACCTATTACTCCAGAATTTATTGAACGCATCATCGCGAAAGAACGTCCAGATGCAGTTCTAGCAACCCTTGGTGGACAGACTGCACTCAATGCTGCAATTGGGCTTTTTGAAGCTGGAACGTTAGATAAATACAACGTCAAACTAATTGGTGCTGATGTTGCAGCTATCGAGCGCGGCGAGAATCGCGAACTCTTTAGAGCGATTGTAGAAAAGGTTGGGGGAGAGTCGGCTCGTTCCATCATCTGTCACACAA
>WLKV01000081.1 GCA_009701085.1 Actinomycetota bacterium
GCGAGCATGCGAGAGATTTGTTCTTCATATGGTTCGCCCCATGAAGGTTTCCACGGGTTGTAGAGATGGCGCCAGGAAGATGGATGCTTTAAGACTCCGCTTCCTAATTCAAAAGATTTACCTTCAAAGATATTTGCAGCTTCAATCAATCGGTCATCGGTCTTGATCTCTAAACCATGTGCACGTGCGATAGGAGCAGCAGTCTCTTGCGCTCTTTGCAGCGGTGAAACATGGAGCGCACCGAGATTTACTCCCTTGGACCATTCGCCAATTACTTGAGCCATTTCTTGTCCACGCTGTGACAATCTCCAGCCAGGCTGACGTCCGTAAAGAATCTTGTTGGGATTCTCTACTTCTCCGTGACGGATGACGTGGACTGTCGAACTCATGGAGTAAGCATAAAGCGTCGTAAAACCGGCCTTATCGCTAAGGTAGTGACATGGCACTCACCTCGAAACGAGCCGCCTTCTTCGATGTAGATAACACCCTCGTGCGAGGCTCAACTCTCTACTTCCTTGGAAGAGGCATGTATCAGCGTGGTTTTTTCACCAAAGCTGATATCTCTCGCTTTGTTGTAGCCAATATACGTTTCCGAATGACTGGTACCGAGAAAGCTGATGTCATCGAGAAATTTCAAAATGCTGCTACCGACTTTATTGGTGGACATGCAGTTGCCGATATTAAGAAGATCGGTGAAGAGATTTACGATGAGTTCGTATCGCCGAAGCTGTGGGATGGAACATGCGAGATAGCACGCGCTCATTTAGATAAAGGTGAAGAAGTCTGGTTAGTGACTGCAGCTCCACAAGATATGGCAAATATCATCGCTGAACGTTTAGGTTTTACGGGCGCCCTCGGGAGTAAGGCTCATATCGAAGATGGCGTCTATACAGGAACTCTTGATGGAAAGTTATTGCATGGAATTGAGAAAGCAATTGCAATTCAAGAGCTCGCGCGGGAACATGGATTTGATTTAGAAGAATGCTATTCGTATTCCGATAGCCACAATGACATTCCCCTCTTGCAAGCAGTTGGTCATCCATCCGCAATCAATCCTGATGCAGTGTTACGAATACGTGCACTTGCAGAAGGTTGGCCAATCCACGATTTCCGCAGAGCTCGCTTTCTCAATCGACTATTGGGTCCTGCAGTGAGTCGACTCGCAGCACTTGCAGCGCTTCTCACTCCCCGCAAGCGTTAACGCAAGCCCAGCTCGTAACTCAATTAGCGCACCTACCTCACCAACGGCTATCGTTGGCAGGTTATGGAAATTCGCTCTTACGCTGACTATCTACGCGGGCTCGACGATGCCGCGTTAATTTCCATGTTCTCGCACCGACCTGATCTTGTAACACCAGTTCCCCCTGATATCGCAAGCCTTGCGGTGCGCGCTTCATCTGCCCCAAGTCTTGCCCGCGCTGTTGATGCGCTCAATAAATGGCAGCTTCAAGTTCTCGAAGTCTGCGCAATTCTTCCCGAACCTTTCTCTGAAAAAGATGTAGCAGCGCTAACCGAAAAATCAGCGCTCTTTGTGATCCCCGGACTTATTGAACGAGGACTTCTCTACGCAGATAAAGATGGGCTGCGCGCACCCACAACTCTTAAAGAAGTCCTTGGGAATGAGATTGCGGGCCTTGGGCCAGCATCCATGTCAAAGTTGAAGCTCAAGAAACTCGATGATGCTCCAGCTGCATCACAGAAAGTTCTCGATGCAATGGTCTGGGGTCCTCCACGCGGATCGATCGCAGATATCAAGAAACCAAGTGCCGGAGTTGCATGGTTACTTGAAGAGGGATTTCTCATTCCCTTTAATCAGCAGACTGTTGTACTTCCGCGAGAAGTAGCAATTTACCTACGTGGGAATAAAGTTCATCGCGAACTCGAAACGACACAGCCAGATGTAACCGGAAGTAAGCGTGATACACGAAATGTGCAATTAGCAGCGATAGCAAATATCACGACCTTCTTACGTTGGACCGAGGAAGTACTTAATTTTTGGGCGCAAGAGCCTGCATCGGCTCTTCGTTCCGGAGGTCTTGGAGTTCGTGACCTCAAAGAACTCTCTCTTCACCTAGGTGTTGATGAATCATGCACTGCATTTGTTGCAGAGATTGCATATCTCTCAGGACTTCTCACGATCGATCCTGATGACAAGATTCTTCCTACACATCAATTCGATATCTGGTTAACGCAGAACGCGTCGGCCAAGTGGCAACTACTTGCTGCAGCCTGGCTCACGACATCACGCGTATCTGGCCTCGTCGGTAAAGAGGGAAGTAAGAACGTTGCTCCACTTGGTCCCGAGCTCGATCGCTCTTCCGCTGCAACCACGCGTCGCTTAGTACTCACTATCTTGCAAGGAAACTCTGATCTCGCCGTTGATCTTGATTCACTCTTCGCTTCAGCACAGTGGTTAGCCCCTGCAAAGCGAGCCGGTGGTCTGCAAAAGGATTACATCATCTGGTCACTTCGCGAAGCAGAGTGGCTCGGCATTACAGGGCAAGGCGTTTTATCCTCATATGGCGCTGATTTCCTTACAGGTGGAGATTGCCTCACTATCGATAGCGATCTTCCAAAAGCGGTTGATCACATCCTTATTCAGAGCGATAACACTGCGATTGCACCGGGCCCACTTGAACATGAAGTCGCTCAAGAGTTAGCTCTTATCGCAGATGTTGAATCCCGCGGCGGAGCAACAGTATTTAGATTCTCCGAAGGTTCGATACGCCGTGGTCTAGATCATGGTCGCACCGGCGAAGAAATTTCTAAGTTTCTTGCAAAAACTTCAAAGACTCCCATGCCACAACCTCTCGAATATCTCATTGCTGATGTTGCAAAGAAGCATGGAAAGTTACGCGTCGGAAATACTGCATCATTTATCCGCTGCGAAGATGCTGCACTGATTACTCAAATTCTTGGTGATAAGCGACTCGATATTCTCGGGCTACGTAAGATCGCTCCAGAAGTTCTGATCTGCGGACACGATGCAGCGGAAGCGATGAATATTTTGCGTAGCTGTGGTTACTTGCCAGCCGCAGAAGATTCACGCGGACTCTTGTTAAGCGGTCCACGAATTCAACGCGCACAAAGTAAGGCGCGTCCACCACGCATTATTGGCGAGTATGAAAAGCCAGATGAGATTCAGATCGAAGGTGCGCTCCGTGCACTTCGCACCGGTGAAAAGTCGAGTCGTAAACAGAGCACCATGCGCAATATTGCAACAGAGGCGCTCGGTTCACTTCCGCGCACAACTGCCAATGAAACTCTCGAACTATTAAGTGATTACTTGCAGAATCAACCAGCAAAATCGCTATCTATTGGATATGCAGATAACAATGGACTTGTCTCACACAGAATTATTGATCCACTCAAATTATCTGCAGGTTCGCTCATCGCGCGCGACCATGCCACCGGTGAAGTGCAGACCTTCAGAATCGCGCGTATTACGGGGGTTGCAGCGTTATGACGAGCGAGAAAGCACCTGAATACGGCAGACTTGAGCCCATGTTGGCAGCCCTAGAAGCACTTGTTCGGTGTGAATCCCCCACCGAAGATCTCGAGGCATGCCGCTCAGTAGTTCGCCTCGCAAGCGATATCGCCACGCGAGTTCTCGGAGTTCCTGCGCAGATTAAAGAGATCGAAGGACGTCCTGTCTTCTGGTGGGGCGAAGAGCAACCTGATGTATTAGTTCTCGCTCACCTCGACACAGTGTGGCCACATGGTTCCTACCAACCACTCTGGGAAGTTAAAGGCGACGTATTACGAGGTCCCGGAACATTCGACATGAAGGCCGGATTTATCCAAGCGCTCTATGCGCTCAAAGGTATTGAAGGATCTGTCGCGCTTGTTGCAACAACAGATGAAGAGACTGGAAGTCACGCATCTAAGGTGCTCATCAAAGAACTATCTGCAAAGGCAAAGGCTGTTCTTGTTCTTGAAGCATCACTCGAAGGCAAGGTAAAGACCGGTCGCAAGGGAACTGCGATGTATCAGATCAAAGTTCACGGCTTAGCTGCACATGCAGGTCTCGAACCAGAAAAGGGCGTTAACACCACCACTGAGA
>WLKV01000082.1 GCA_009701085.1 Actinomycetota bacterium
GGTTACCTCGATGAAGATGGCGTCGCAGAAAATTCAGATACCGAAACCTTTGTCGCCATGAAGTTATTTATCGATAACTGGCGCTGGGCTGGCGTACCTATCTATATGCGTACGGGCAAGAAGATGCCCGAAACTGTTCTCGAAGTAATCGTTGAATTTAAGCAGCCACCACGCGCACTCTTCGGAGCTGGAGCATCGAACCAAGTTCGTTTCCGCCTCGGCGCTAAAGATGGCGTAGATCTCTCTCTTCAGGCGAAGAAGCCAGGAACGAAGTTGGTAACAGAGACTGTCGATCTCTCCGTTGAATTCGTTACTGAATTTGGAGATCGCCAAGGACCGTACGAGCGCCTACTTCGCGCCTCGATGTTGGGTGATCACTTCCGCTTCACACGTATCGATGCGGTGTTGCACTCATGGCAAATTCTTGAAGATCTCTTGAAGAATCCAAATCCCGTTGTTCAATATGAAGCAGGCACATGGGGACCTGAAGCTGCACAAGCTCTCGTTCCTGGCGGATGGGCGCCTGTTGGTTCTGAAGCAGATAAATTAAAAGATCTACATCAATAATTAATCGCGAGCTTGTCCTGATTTATGGGTGTAACGCCCCATGAATTCTGTCTTCATATCTTGGAAACGTCCGTCGATTATCGCTTGGCGCATTTGATCAACCAAGCGAACTATAAATCGCTCATTGTGAATCGTGGCTAAAGTTCCTGCCAACATCTCTTTGCCGCGGAATAAGTGGCAGAGATAAGCACGTGTGTAGTTCTTGCAGGTATAGCAATCGCACTCATCGTCAATCGGATTGAAGTCGCGCACGTATGGCGCATTTGAAACATTGAAGCGACCGGTCATTGTGTAGACCGAGCTGGTGCGGGCGATACGCGATGCCAATACGCAGTCGAAGGTATCAACGCCATTTTCGACACCGACAAAGAGATCTTCAGGAGCGCCGATACCAAGTAAGTGCTTTGGTTTATTTTCTGGAAGTGTTGAGTTAACCCAGCCAACAATGGTGCCGAGCGAATCTTTATCGAGCGCCCCACCAATGCCGAATCCATCGAATTCGATTCCGGAGGAGCTCATAGAGCCGAGATCTGTTGCAGCTTTCTTGCGCAGATCTTCATATTGAGCGCCCTGAATTACGCCGAAGAGCGCTTGATAGGGCTTACCGACTCGTGAATCCGTTAGGCGTTTATGCTCGTCGAGGCAACGGATCGCCCAGTCGTATGTACGCGATAGTGCAAGTTCTTGATAAGGACGAGTGTTATGAAGCGTTGTGCACTCATCGAAAGCAAACATTATGTCTGCCCCGAGCTGATGTTGAATCTGCATCGAAACTTCAGAGGTAAAGCGGTGCATCGATCCATCGAGGTGGCTCTTAAAGGTCACGCCTTCATCGTCAACATGGGCTAGGCGCTCTTTATTCTTGGCAATCACTTGATCGGATCGGAAAGTCTGCGCATCCATAGCAAGAACTTTCTTAAATCCAACACCGAGTGAGAGAACTTGAAAGCCACCGCTATCAGTGAAAGTCGGCTTATCCCAATTCATAAATGCGCCCAAGCCACCTGCTTCATCGAGAACGCTTGGCCCTGGCTGGAGATAGAGGTGATACGCATTGGCAAGAAGTGCCTGCGCGCCGAGTTCTTCCATAGCCTCAGGGAGAACGGTCTTCACATTTGCTTTGGTGCCGACAGGAATAAATGCAGGAGTTTGAATTTGTCCGTGGGGAGTTGTGATGACCCCGGCGCGAGCTAATCCGGTTTCGGAAGCATGGGTAATCTCATAGGAGAAGCCCTTATCTGAATTTGCCGAAACCATGTTGCATATTGTGTCAGAGTAATAGACTGACCAAATGCCTCAATTTAAACTCAAAGATGGTCGCGAACTCGAGATTCTCGATAATGGAATTAACTCGGAAAGCGCAATCATTTTCCATCATGGAACTCCAGGCCACGTCAGTATGTGGTCCGAGTGGCTTGAGGCCGCAGCTACTGCAGGAATTCGTGCACTTTCCTATAGTCGCGCAGGTTATGGAACCAGCGATCGCAACCCAGGTCGCTCTGTTCTCAGCAACAATAACGATATTGCACAGCTATTAGATGCAAAGAACATTACAAAGTTTGTTGCCATTGGTTGGTCTGGTGGAGGCCCTCACTGCATCGCAAGTACTTTTGATCCGCGCAATGTTGGCGCTATCTCACTTGCAGGTGTTGGCGCATATGGAGTCGACGATTTAGATTTTCTCGAAGGTATGGGCCCTGAGAATCACGATGAATTCGGTGCTGCTCTAAAGGGTGAAGCAGTCATTGATCAATGGATGGAAGATAACGCCGGGCCAATGAAATCTGTAACCGGTGATGAAATCCGTGAAGCTTTCGGTGGACTCATTGGCGATGCAGATAAGGCAGTGCTCGAAGGAGTAGCTGCGGATCAGATGGCGGCATCAATGCGCAGCGCACTTGCTGTCAGCTTCGATGGATGGATTGATGACGATTTAGTCTTTGTGAAGCCATGGGGCTTTGATCTTGCAGCAATCACAAAGCCTGTCTTCTTATGGCAAGGCGATGATGACTTCATGGTTCCACATGCACATTCATATTGGTTAGAGAAGCACATTCCCACTGCAACCCTTTCTTTTAAGCCAGGCGAAGGTCATATCTCTCTTGGAGTGAAGTATCGAGGCGAAATTCTGGCTCAGGCGCAGGGCTTATTGAAGTAAATGCTCTTTAAGGAATTCACCGTCCTGCTTAATCCGCAGTCACGGAAAATCATCTTTGGAATCTGCCTCAATGCAATAGGCGGAGGAATGACCCTTTCGCTACTGCTTGTCTATCTCCACGATATGCGCGGCTTTACCAATACCTTCGGTGGTTTATTACTCGCCTACGGATCCATTGTCAGCATTCTTGCGAGCACTCCGATGGGTGCGTTAGTAGACCGCATTGGACCTAAAAAGGTAATGATTGGCGGGCTCTTGCTGA
The DNA here is from genome assembly GCA_009701085.1 of Actinomycetota bacterium. GTDB lineage: Bacteria > Actinomycetota > Actinomycetes > Nanopelagicales > Nanopelagicaceae > Planktophila > Planktophila grossartii. Next base: position 2,988 of record WLKV01000082.1, read on the forward strand.
ACTCAGCGGCTGCTTTTTCACTCTCGCACGTTGATACACATTTTCAAGCGATTATTACGATTACCTTTCTTAATATTGCTGGCCAAGCAATCTGGCCAAGTCAGAGCGTCATTCTTACTCGAGTAACACCTGAGAAAGATCGCCCCAAGATATTCGGGTTTAATTTTATGTTGCTCAATCTTGGGCTAGGTATGGGCGGACTCTTATCGTCACTCATTATTCAACGAGGCGACTTACACTCATTTCAAATTATGTACTGGGTTGATGCCTCAACCTTTTTGCTCTATTTACTGATTGTTCTTTCACTGCGTGGTGAGAATGTCAATCGCTATATTCCCAAAGCAAATGAACCAAAGACTGGCTCATATCGCGACCTCTTTGAAATAAGACCGCTCATGCTTCTGGGTATTGCCGGAATCATTCTCTTTACCTTTGGGTACGGAACAATTCAGGCAGGTATTCCTGTATTTGCAACACAATTCCTCGGTCTTTCACCTAAATGGCTTGGAATCATCTTTGGAGTCAACACAATTTCCATCGTTCTATTTCAACCACTCGTCATGCGAATTCTGGAAAAGTTTTCAAGGTATGTAGCGCTGATTTCAATCGGTTTAGTGTGGGCGCTTTCATGGATCTTTGTGGGAGTTGCTCCATATCTGCCACTCATCGCATCAGGGATTGCACTTTCTCTTAGCCAATTTGTATTTGCAGTAGGTGAGATGATCCAAGCTCCTACGATCCCAACACTTGCCAACGAACTTGCACCCGAACATATTCGCGGACGAGCAAATGCTTGGATGAGTTTGCAGTGGTCGGTCTCTGGAGTCTTAGGACCTGCCATCACTGGGGTGATGCTGGGAGCGAATCTAGGAACCGCCTGGGTAATTACGATGTTCTTTGGCTGCTTCCTCTCGATCCCGCTCTTTCTGGCGATGAAGAGGGCTGCCACTATTACCGTGTAACAAGTCGATAACGACTACTCTCAAATAGGGTGAATTAGGACATTTGGGGTTCCGTTTTTGCCTAAATGCGACTACCTTGCAGTACTTGCGGGTAACTCCGCGTACTTAA
>WLKV01000083.1 GCA_009701085.1 Actinomycetota bacterium
CGAGGATCTGAGCCGCTATAGGTTGCATAGCGATCCATAATCTTTGCAAGGTAGGGGCTCTGAATTCCAATCCCGCGCAGAGATTTCCACGGTGAGATGGTCTTCAAATCTTTCAATAAGCGAGGGCGTTTCAAAAGTGAAGCGGGAGATTTCAATTCCGATTCAATAAATGGTTCGCGCGAAACATCCCACATCGCTTCAGCTTGAAGCATTACTCGATCCCATTCGGCTGCAGCTTCGGCGCCGAGTGACTCTTCGATGGATGCCAGAGTCTTCTTGCGAGATAGGTTTGCAAACTTTACAGATTTACCATCGTGGAATCGATAATCAAAAGATGGGTTTACCTCTTCGATCTCCAGTACGCGTCCCATGACATCGCCTGTGCGCTGGAAGAAATCGCGATAGACGGCAGGAAGTGTGAGAAGCGAGGGACCGGTATCAAATGCATAGCGACCAATCCATTCGGTGCGACATTTTCCGCCAGTGCGATCGGATGCTTCAAAGATAGTGACCTTATGTCCGGCCTTTGCTAGGCGGGCTGCAGTGCAGAGTCCGCCGATACCTGCGCCGACAACTGCGATGTTCTCAGGAGACTTCACTCTTCCTACATGGCCGGTCATACGGTGCGACCCTTCCATTGGATGCTTCCGCGCTTGGCCCATGAATAGGCGATGAGATAAATCAAGAGCGCGCTAGAGAGCGGATGCAAGAAAGCATAGATCGGATTACCGCGAGAACGAATCGCGCTGATTTCGCGAGAGAAAGCTATGTAGAGATAGATAAACCAACCGGTGAGGTAGCCATTGAAAATTAGAATCACAGGAAGAATTCCAGTGAGAAAGATAAAAGTAATTGCAACGATAGTTCCGAGTGGGCCGCCGAATGCTTTCCAGAGAGATTTACCGTATCCCTGTCTGATTTCATCGAAAGATGAGTACATGCGAGTGCTTGCAATTCCTGAACCTTCGGTGACTACACCTTTGAAACCAGCAGAGATCAGTGATCGTGCGAGTTCGATATCGTCGAGAATCTGATTGCTGACTGAGCTAAAACCATCAATCTTTTCTAGTGCACTTGAGCGAACTACAAAGAATTGGCCATTAGCGACGGCAGTTGAGCGTCGTGGAAACTTCTCGGCGAGGCGAAGCACAACGGTGCTCATCCATGACCAATGCAGAAGAGGTTGAATCAATTTCTCAGTGAGTGTTTGAGCAATCTGTCGTGGATACGGGGAGATGAAATCCAACTGCAGTCTTTCGAGCTGTGTAATGGCGCGCATGATCGCATTCGGTTCAAGGCGCACATCAGCGTCGAGGGTGATGATGTATTCGGAGTTCGCTGCTTCAAATCCTGCCTGCAGCGCTGACACTTTGCCGAGCCAGCCACTGCGCTGAGCAGGGGAGTCGATGACGGTAAAGCGAGAATCTCCATCAATAACGGTAGTGAGTAATTCAGCTGTCTTATCAGTCGATCCATCATTGATAACAATGAACTTGATCTGCTTGACGCCCATCTGCGCCGATAAAGCAGAGATAAATTCAGGAACATTCTCTGCTTCATTGCGCATCGGCGCTAAGACAGTAACGGACTTCTTTACCTCTTCATCACGCTTGGGAATTCGAATGGTCATGAAGTTAAAGAGAGATATTGCAAAGATGAGGATGGAGAACGATAAGAGAAGCTGAGCCATTGCTAATTAATCTTTGTTGCCGAGCCAGCTGGAGAAGAAGTACGGAGTGAGTAAGGCACCCATGATTGCTGTTCCGAAGAGTGCAAGACCTGGGCGATCGAAGAAGAAAAGGTTGCCGATAAATCCACTAAAAAGTGTCCAGAGTAGAAGAGCATCAACAGCTGCAAGTGATGCTGCCTCTTTTCTACGTTCGCGCGGAAGTGCGATATTCAAGAGGCCCACAATGACTAGCCCTGCGAGCAACCAGCCAAAAGCATTTGATAAAGGAATGTCGGGAGTGAAGGGAACGTGCGAGCCAGTGACTTCCCATTTCCAGCGACCTGCGCCCACCATCAGTGGATCAAGGAATAAATCCCACGCGGCCAGAAGTGCACCGCCATAGAGAAATACCCAATTGCCAGAGATTCGTCGAGCAGCGACAAGTGCGGGATGCACCATCATCACCCAAGCAAAAGGCACAACGAGCGGAACTCCGAATAGTTGTGCGCCAAGAGATGCGTCATATTCGTAAATTCCAAATGGCCAACCGGTGTGAACGCCGAGAACTTCGATACCGAGACCAAAGAGCGCAGTAATAGGTAGATAGCGAGTTGAATATTTTGCGCCGTAAGCCAGGTGACCGTGGATCACCATTGCGAGAGCGCCTGCGTAGATCGTTGCAATCGTGACTAGGCGTAACGCTTCACCATCGATGAGCGGATAAGAGATCTGCAGCGCGATTGTTAAGCCAACAAAGAGGAAGAGAAAGTTGCGGGCCTTAGGGGAGATTCCGCCTCGACGCCTACGGCGCGGGTTGTAATGGCGGATCGACATGGCCTAAGTCTGCCTTACATCACTCGACTAGGAGTAATTTCACCGCGAAGCTCGAGTACCTCAAAGCGCGCGAAGAGTTCTTCGCTGTACCAGCCAATAGTTTCTGTCTGCTTGATGGCAACTTGATGCGCCTGCCCCTTATAGGCAAAGTCGCGCAGAGCCGCAGCGGATTTCCAGAGTGAGAAAGTTCCTTGCAGTCCGATAGGTGCCTCGCCGATTCCGATTGCTGTAATCAAACCAGGAGAATTGTGAAGATCCGTGACCACCGGTGGCACTGCGCCCCAGAAACGAAAGTTCTTATGCCACTTAATGCGCGCACGAGTAATCGCTGCAATCTGCGCATCTGGGTTTGAAAGCGCAGAAGTGAAGTCAAAAGGATTGCTCTTCGCCCACAAACCATGAGACGACAATGGCGAAAGAACTGCGCGAAATTCTGATGTCGATCTCTTGCGCCAGTTGGTCACAATCGAAGATGAATCAAAATCCGCCACACGATTCTTTTCGACAACCACGACCATTCCCCAGCGAGTCAGGTCAGCATCGCTTGGGGTAAAAGTCTTGCCCGTTCCCGTTCCCAGAAGCTTCGAAAATGAAATTCCGGTGAACTTTCGGCTACGCATGCGGTCAATTGCCATACTGAAGAAGGCGAAGGGAATACTCTTGCGAGCAATAGTAAAGAAGTAAGCGACGGTGACTTTCTCGGCGCTTTCCATAGCAAAAGGATACCCATGCTGCGCAAGAAGTTATTCGCTGAGTTTCTAGGGACTGCCGTTCTTGTAGCCACCGTTGTTGGCTCGGGCATCATGGCAACTAACCTCAGCCCAGACCTTGGCATCGACCTCCTTATCAACACCGTTGCAACTGTCTTTGTTCTCTACATTCTTATTACTCTCTTAGCCCCAATCAGTGGCGCCCACTTCAACCCATTAGTCAGTGCAATCGCATATTTCCGTAAAGAGCTAACAGCAGCTCACGCAATCACATTCTTTACTGCACAAATCCTGGGTGGCTCACTTGGAGCAATCATCGCCAACCTCATGTTCGAACATTCTGCGATTGAACCGTCGACCCATGTCAGGAACGGCTCCCACCTTCTTCTCGGAGAAGTTATTGCATCCGCGGGCCTTATCTTCATCATTTTCTTGGCAGTGAAGCAGGGCATCGAAAAGAGAATCCCACGTCTTGTCGCTGCCTGGATTGGCGCTGCTTACTTCTTTACATCATCAACCTCCTTTGCAAACCCCGCAGTAACGATTGCACGAAGCCTGACAGATTCTTTTTCAGGCATTAAGTTCTCATCAGTTCCAGGATTTATCGCCGCTCAAATTGTGGGTGCGATTCTCGGTTATTCAGGATTTAAGTACCTCACCTCTAAAGCAAAGTCAGGAAAGTAAATGAGCAAACCAACAGTTCTATTTGTCTGCGTGCACAATGCTGGCCGTTCACAGATGGCTGCAGGCTTTATGCGCGAACTCGGCCAGGGTCGTGTGGAAGTTCTCTCTGCAGGCTCTGCTCCAAAGGATTCGATCAATCCCATTGCAGTCGA
>WLKV01000084.1 GCA_009701085.1 Actinomycetota bacterium
CCAAGCAGTGTTGAGGAAGTTGCCACCGAGCGCAGCTTCAGGTGCGAAACCAATGGAGTGCACTACGCCATCAAGATGTGGGACATGCTTCTGTACCTCTGCAGCCAAACCGTCGAGATGCTCTTGGTTTGTGACATCAAGTTCGATGATGGGAGCAGGTTGTGGAAGTCGGCCTGCGATACGAGTTGTGAGGCTCAGTGCACGACCGAAGCCGGTGAGCACGACATTGGCGCCTTCTTCTTGAGCAATCTTTGCGATATGGAATGCGATTGAGCCATCGGTGAGTACGCCGGTGACGAGGATGTTCTTTCCTTGGAGGATGCCCATTCTTAGTGACCCATTCCTAATCCGCCATCAACAGGGATGATGGCACCGGTGATGTAACTTGCCTGAGGAGAAGCAATAAATACAACTACATCTGCAATTTCTTCAGCTGAGCAGAAGCGACCCAGAGGTACTTGGGCTGCGATATCAGAACGACGCTTCTCATCGAGATCCGCTGTCATATCTGTTTCGACAAATCCGGGAGCGATGACATTTGCTGTAATGCCGCGACTACCGAGTTCGCGGGCAAATGATCGCGCCATTCCAACGAGGCCTGACTTTGAAGCAGAGTAGTTCACTTGGCCGGCCGCACCGACTCCCCCGACTACTGAACCGATAAAGATAAGACGTCCGCGCTTTAACTTGAGTAGACCTTTTGTTGCGCGCTTTGAGACACGAAAAGCTCCGGTGAGATTAGCGTTAATGACGCTTTCGAAGTCTTCATCACTCATTCGCATTACGAGTGTGTCTTTAGTAATTCCTGCATTTGCCACAATGATTTCTGGCTGGCCGATCTCCGCTTCAATCTTTGCAAAAGCTGCATCAACGCTTTCGGCACTTGTGACATCCATCTGCACTGCATCGAAACCAGTGGGTGGAGTACCGCTTCTATATGTGATGACTACTCGATGGCCACCAGCTTTGAGTGCGGTTGCGATAGCTAAACCAATTCCACGATTTCCGCCGGTGACAAGTGCGATTGAAGTCGAGTCGCTCATGAGAGAAAACTACCCTACTGTTGCTCTATGGCTAAAGAAGATGACGTTTACGACATCACTAGCGCCCCAAAAGGGTTAACTACTGACCAGTCTGCGAGACAACGTCGCTATTTCATTTCGATGATGATTCGTACAGCCTGCTTTATTCTGACTGTGTTACTACCCAGTCCATATCGTTGGTTAGCGCTAGCTGGTGCAGTTACTCTTCCGTATATCGCGGTTGTGGTTGCCAATGCCGGACGCGAGACCGTTCTGCCAGGTGCCGCCATCTTGAAGAAGAGGCCGCGAGGAATTGAATAGTTCGACCAAAAGAGAGAATTTCTCACTCCTTAAATCTCTGATTGCTCTCCTCCTCATCGTCGGTTGTCTCTGGGCCGCGCAGTGGCAGTATCACCGTGGAGTAACGCGACATGCTCGTAATGCAGTGATCGAAACGAATTCGAACATGAAGACTGTTTCGCTCACTTCTGTTCTCGCAACACCACAAGCGCACGAGTGGCAGCCAGTAACCACTGAAGGAAGTTTCGATGCTTCGTCACAGATACTTCTGCGCAATCGTTACTCAGAGGGCGTCTATGGCTTTGAGCTACTTACACGTTTTACAAATACAACGGGGCAGACGTTCTGGGTTGATTGTGGATGGGTAAAGGCGGGCGAGAGCGCAACAACACAACCGGAACTTCCTACATTGCCTACTGGCCAAGTGAAGATTGTCGGAAGGTTACGTCTTGATTCATCACTTCCACGGGGTTCCTTCTTCGCGATCCCAAGTAATAAATCCGATGGACTCGTATCAAAAGCAAATGCTCAGTCGGGCTCTACAACTGAAACTTTCTATATTGATCTCTTACGTGGATCAGACTCTGCACTTACTCCAGAAGTCCCGGCGCAGCTTCCTGAACTTTCCGATGGACCGCATATGGCATACGCCTTGCAATGGGTCTTCTTCGGCGGCCTAGTCGTGTATGGCCGTTTCTTAATTCGTCGTGATGTCCTGTCGAGCAAAGAGCTCTGAGTACAACCCACCTTTAGCAATAAGTTCCTCATGAATGCCACGTTCAACAATCAAACCCTTTTCTAGAACGAGAATTTGATCGGCTTCCATAACCGTGCTGAGGCGGTGTGCGATCACGATGGAAGTTCTGCCCTTGAGCGCATGTTTGAGCGCTTCATGAACAAGTGATTCATTTTCAGAATCTAAGTGTGCAGTTGCTTCATCAAGAATCACAATGGCAGGAGCTTTGAGGAGAAGGCGAGCGATAGCCAATCTCTGTTTCTCCCCACCTGAAAGTCGGTGTCCGCGTTCACCCACCATGGTGTCGAAGCCATTAGGAAGTGTAGAAATCAAATCCCAGATCTGAGCAGATTTACACGCCTCGATCATCTCTTCTTCAGTCGCATCTTCCTTTGCATATCGCAAATTCTCGGCGATAGTCTCGTGGAATAAGTGCGCATCCTGCATAACAACTCCAATTGAGTCGCGTAATGATTGAACTGTGAACTCACGAATATCATCGCCATCGATTGAGATGGAACCTCGAGTGACGTCATAGAGTCGAGGAAGCAGCGCGCTCATAGTCGTCTTACCTGCACCAGATGGTCCAACAATTGCAGTAATCGTTCCTGCAGGAGCCGTGAAAGAGATTCCACGGAGAACTTCGCCGCTTTCTACCGTTTCAGGCTTCGCCGCAGATTCAAGTGAAGCAAGTGAGATCTCCTCAGCACGGGGATAGGTAAAAGCTACATCTGTGAAATCGATACTGAGGTTCTTCTTGTTCAGAACCTTCGCGCCAGCTTTATCTGTAATCATCGGGTGAAGATCCAGGACTTCGAATACGCGTTCAAATGAGACGAGTGCTGTCATGACGTCGATGCGTACATTAGATAGCGCTGTGAGCGGTCCATAGAGTCGAGCGAGCAAGGCAGTGATTGCAAGAAGCGTACCTACAGAGATTGCGCCATTAATCGCAAGGTGTCCCCCAATGCCATATGCAAATGCTGTGGCAACAGCTGCAACGCTCGTGATGCCTACGAAGAAAACTCTGTTGAGCATTGCAGTTTGAATTCCGATATCGGCCACCTTGCGAGCTCGCGTGCGGAAGAAGTTCTCTTCCTTCGCTGGCTTGCCATAGAGGTTAACTAAAAGGGCTCCTGAGACATTGAAGCGTTCAGTCATGGTGCTCGACATCGTTGCATTGAGATTAAATGCATCTCGAGTCAAGGCTTGAATACGTTTTCCCACCCACTTAGTAGGAAGAAGAAAGACCGGAAGGAGAAGAAGTGAGACAACGGTGATTTGCCACGAGAGGATCAGCATTGTGGTGACAACGAGAACGAGAGAGACAACATTGCTGACCACCCCAGAGAGAGTTCCGGTGAATGCTTGTTGCGCCCCCATCACATCAGAGTTGATACGCGAGATGAGCGCACCTGTCTGCGTCCGAGTAAAGAATGCGATTGATTGTCGCTGAATATGAGCAAACACTTGTGAACGAAGATCGTAAATCAAGCCTTCACCGATACGCGCTGAGTACCAACGACCGAAAATGTTGAAAAAGGCATCGACAACTGCAAGAAGTCCGACAGCAAGAGCCAACTTGGTTACAAGTCCTGCGTCCTTAGGTATAACACCCTTATCGATAAGTTCGCGTAGAAGTAATGGAGTAGATACGACGAGCAGGGCTTCGATAATTACGGTGATGAGAAAGATTGTGATCTGAGATTTATACGGCTTGCCATACGAAATTATCCGTTTGATTGTCCCTGGCTTTAACTTCTGCGATTTCACAGATGGGTCTGCGGTCATCGACCGAAAGGTCATCCAGACTGCATGTTGCGACATAAGGACTCGGCAAGCAGATCAGACAGTAAAGCCGAGAGCGCGAAGTTGTTCGCGACCATCGTCTGAAATTTTGTCAGGACCCCAGGGCGGCATCCATACCCAGTTGATTTTCACATCATCAGTAAATGGAGC
>WLKV01000085.1 GCA_009701085.1 Actinomycetota bacterium
AAGAGTGATTAGGAACGATATCGACGAATACGCGGATTCCTTCTTTATGAAGTCCTGCAAGCATTTCATCGAAGTCAGCGAGGGTTCCAAGCTTTGGATCTACATCGCGATAGTCATCAACGTCGTAACCACCATCGGCAAGCGCTGATGGATAGAAAGGACTTAGCCACACTGCATCAATAGAGAGCGACTTCAAGTAAGGAATACGTGAAGTGATTCCCTTGATGTCGCCGATGCCATCGCCATTTGAATCGGCGAAGCTACGTGGGTAGATCTGGTAGATAGCAGCTTGGCGCCACCAGTTCTTATCTGCTGAGAGTCCTGAGGTTTTTTTGGATGTTTTTGACATGCGCGGAACTCTACGGAAGGCAGGGTGATACCGATACCCAAACACGCAAAATGTGACGGAAATGAAACTATTTTGCAGTTTTGTGCAGGCCTGCCCTGAATTCAATCCGTACCCTGTACCTATGACTTTGCTCCATATCCTCGATCTCCTTTCAACCTTTGTATTCGCCTTGGTTGGTGCACGAGTGGCAGCAGATAAGGGACTCGATTACGGCGGCATCGCATTTATCGCAGGCATCGCATCTGTATCGGGCGGAACTCTCCGCAATATCTTCTTAGGACTTCGTCCTATCTGGGTTATTGATCCTTGGATCATCGCCAGCATCATCGCTGCTGTAGTGATTACCTTGGTATTTAGGCGCGTGACTCATGTGGGAAAGACCTTGCTCATCATGGACACATTCGGCCTCGCCGTTGCAACGATGTCAGGAACTCAGCTCTCATTTGAAATGGATGTCACCTGGTTTGCCGCAATTATTCTGGGCGTCATCACCGCGGTAACTGGTGGGCTCTTGCGCGATGTTCTCTGCCAACTTGAGCCGGTTTTACTTCACCGCGAGACCATTGGGACATCAGCACTTATGGGCGCCATTACCTTTGTGGCGCTCCATCAATTTAACTTCGGTCAAAATACGTGTGCAATTGTTGGGGGAGCGGTTGTAATTCTTACCCGCGTAGTCTCAATCCAATTTGACCTGCACTTACCTAAATTTACTAAGTAGTGGGTGCGCTCTTCAGCGCTTCTTTAATTTCCTCGATCAGTACTTCAATTTTTGTCACGCTGTGCTTGATCAGATAACGGCTACCAGCAGGAAGTTCGGCCACTCGCTTATCTAATTGAGCAGGATCTAAGAAGGCGGTTAGTAAGACAATCGCGATATGTGGCTGAATTTTGCGGAGCTGATTAGCTAAATCAATTCCGTTGGGGCCCTTACCTAAGTTGTAATCCAAGACTGCAACATCTGGGCGATGGCTTTTTGCATACTCGATCGCCTCTTTTACCGACGATGTGTCATAGACAATGTTGAGACCCTTGCCCTCGAGGGCAGCCTTAACGGTTGAACGAGTGAATTCGTCATCCTCGACCATCATGACTGATTGCTTAATTTTGCTTCCCATCGTTACTGCTCAATCGCCATCGTGAGCTTAAATTCTGTTCCAGACTCTACTCGCGTAATTGACCAGCGACCATCTGAAGCTAAGTTAAAGATACGTGTGCCGAGCCCATATCTACCCTGAAATTCAGGTGGCGCAATAGTGGCGTTATCGACAGCGATAATCTGAATATCTCTCTCACCTGACTTAATCACCCGTAGGTCGACCTTTTGGGCTTTTCCGTGGCGCATTGAATTAGAAATGATCTCTTCAATAACCTCACCGAGTTCGCGAACTCGTTCATTTCGCACTGACTTTAACTCTTGATCAATATGGAGATCGACATCGAGGAGCCCAAGCCAAGGATCAAGTCGTGAACTCACTTCAGTCTCGAGAACCGTTATTTTTTGCTCAAACTCAGCATCAGGGTTCTTCAAAAGATTCAGAAGTGAATCAACTGCGGTATTGAAAGATTGTGAATCTCCTGCCTGAGATGCTGTCTCGAGTTTCAGCGCGGTAGCCGCCAGGCGAGTAAGAATTTTGCCGTGGATAAAGATTGCCCATCGATGTGACAGAGCGTGAGAGAACTCGTCGCTGACAACCTTTGTTACTGCTTCCTGTAGTGCTTCGCTTGCTTTGAGTTCATCATTACGTATGAGCTCGAGTGCATGGGGATGTAGCACCTGAAGCACTTTGATAAAGATGTAATACGAAATCGGAACCGTTAAACCAGTTATATAAATTGGATATCTGGTGTTTGGATCAGGATTAATTACCTGGCCAAGCAGATTGGAGATCATGGGTAAAAAACCGGTGAGATAAATCAGTATTGATGAATTTCTGAGGGCATGAGGAGAATTACTAGCAAGTACCTTAGAGATGACGTGAGCTGCAATATAGATAACCAGAATCATGATTGGGTATGCAATCAACGCTTCAGGAAGCGAGGAGTAATTAATGATTGGCGGGGTAATAAGTGCAAGCAGAACTAGTGCGTATGCGCTTCTGCTAAGCGGTGTACTGCGCGCTGTCGTGGCATAGAGAATCCTGAATTGTTTGATTAGGAGGATTACGGATCGAACGTTCTGTCCGAGAATCGTTGTCCCTTGTTGTTCCGACCCAAAAGTCTCAAGCTTCATCGAAAGTTTACGAAGTTCATCTCCTAAAAGATGAGGTTGAATCGCTAGGTTTTCTCCATCTAGGTTGCCTGATCTATTTCTAACTTGAGAAATTGAGTCAATCAGAGCTTTGCAGGATGCAGCTAATTCTTGACGGATTCGGTCTTGAAGTCCCATCTGGATGCTGACAAATTCTTCGGATTTTCTACTGCGGGCGCGAGTAGCAATGATGAGTCGCTTCTCGTACTCCTTAAAGTGCTGGAAGATTTCTGTCCGTTTACTTCCGACGATGATGAATGCTGGGAACCAGAAGCATCCTTGTAGCAAAATAATGCCGACTCGGCGATCTGCGCTCACAAGTTCGACGCCGAGGGCTGGGCCCATAAATCTATGAATGAAATCGCCAAGGCCGATTACCAAGGTGCCGGTAATAGCAAGGGTGCGGTAATTCAGTTCGGTTCTCTTGAGGCGGATGAAAATTTGAGAGAGAATTGCAGCGAAGGTAATCATGATCAAGGTGTGTAAAACACGCAACAGAATGAGATTACGGAGGCTGCTGTACTGGTCTTTTGAAAGTTGAGTTGTAAAAACAGAGTACTCAATAATGATGATGCCAAGAGGCACCAGAGAGAAATCGATCTTATGTTTGATCTCTGAACGAAGTCCTTGAAGAATTGGGCGCATAGCTATTTAACTGCGACTTTGCCTTGGTGCCACATACGCACAGCCACGACTCGAGGATTCACGCTGGGATCACCATTCACGCCAAGGGCGGCAAATGTTCGTTGAATAAGAGCTTCAGCTGCTCGCAGTGTGATTCCACGAGCTTCTGCAATTGATGCATTCGACAGTCCGTCCGCAATCATGCGCAGGATTTCAGCTTGGCTAGAAGTAATGGTGATCTTCTCTTCGCTTGCAATGACTGAACTCTGAAAGTTTCCGGTTTTGCTGATGGACTCTTCGAGGGCAGAGACAAGATTCTGCATCGATTGAAGCTGAGATTTCACAATATAAACGGTGGGGTCTGGAATTCGTGAGGCATCGTTGATGGCAAGTTCGGGTGAGGCGTGTGCGGTCATGATGACCATGCCTGTCCACGGGCGCTCTTTAAATACCTTTGTCAGTAGATCTGCTCCATCGGGGCCATGAACTAAATCAAGATCGGTGAGCACAACGTGAGGATCAAAGTCATCAATTGACTTAAGCGCCTCTGCCACAGATTTAACGGAATTGACCGCAATTCCAGAAGCAGTGAGCATCTCGCCAACCATGGTGCGCGTGAAATCTTCATCTTCAACGAGCAGTACTCGAATGGACTTTTGGCTCGCGCTCATTCGGGAAGGGTACCAAGGCACCCCTTCATCTATTTCAATCTATTCGGGTAATACACGGTCGAAAATAACCATTTTCCGCATACTCATTACTCT
>WLKV01000086.1 GCA_009701085.1 Actinomycetota bacterium
CCGAGTGAAGATTTTCCTTCGAGGCGGCCTGCGATGTCATCGGGAAGTGTGATGACCTCATAGGTAGATGCGAGAACGAATTCGCCTGGGTGCAAGATGAATGCTTCGCCATCTTCGGCGATAACTTCGCGAGTGAGCTCAGGTTGTTCGATCGATGGATCGATAACCGAGTACTTGTGGTTCTCAAAGACGCGGAAGAACTTATCGAGGCGGACATCAACCGATGAAGGTTGGATCATCGCCTCTTCAAAAGGTTCGACGGCAACGCGGCCATTGGTTATTTCTGAGCGAATATCGCGATCACTGAGTAGCACGGCGCGAGCCTACCTTTCCAGCGCAGAAAAAAGGCCCTTGGCACGCTTGCGTAAGTTACTGGCGGGTAGCACCATTACGCCATGAGCCATTACAACGCCAACCTCCGTGACATTGAATTCTGCCTCTTCGACCTCTTGGGTCGCGAGAAGGTGCTGGGCACCTCTATCTACTCCGAGCTCGATCGCGATACTGCGATGGGGATGCTCGAAGAGATGAAGCGCCTTACCGAGAACGATCTCGCTGCATCATTTGTTGAAGGCGATCGCATCGGAACTGATTTCAATAAAGCAACTGGCGATATCAAACTTCCTGAAAGTTTTAAGAAGTCATATAAGGCATATGTTGATGGCGAATGGTGGCGCCTTGATGCACCTGTCGAACTTGGTGGAATGAAAGTTCCAGCATCGGTGCGTTGGGCGATCGCTGAAATGGTTCTTGGATCCAACCCTGCAATTCACATCTATGCATCTGGTTATGCATTTGCACAAGTTGCGCATGTTTTAGGAACAGATGTTCAGAAGAAGATGGCAAAGCACATGGTTGATCGCCACTGGGGCGCGACGATGCAACTTACTGAACCTGATGCAGGTTCTGATGTTGGTGCAGGTCGATCAAAGGCAGTTCAGCAACCAGATGGAACATGGCACATCACTGGTACAAAACGTTTTATTACTTCAGGTGATGCCGATATCTACGACAACATTATGCACTTCACTCTTGCACGTCGCGAAGGTGGCGGACCAGGAACAAAGGGTCTCTCACTCTTCTTGATTCCGAAGTTTATGTTCGATCTCGAAACTGGCGAACTCGGAAAGCGCAACGGCGTTTACGTCACCAATGTCGAACATAAGATGGGACTTAACGTCTCTGCAACATGCGAAATGAATCTCGGCGAGAAAGAACCAGCTGTTGGTTACTTGCTCGGTGATGTTCACGAAGGTATCGCGCAGATGTTTAAAGTTATTGAATTCGCTCGCATGATGGTTGGCACCAAGGCGATTGCAACACTTTCTGCTGGTTACCAACAAGCACTTGCCTACGCAAAGACACGTGTTCAGGGCGGCGATATGAAGGTCATGAACGATAAGGCCAGCCCTCGCGTCACCATTATTAAGCACCCAGATGTGCGTCGTTCACTGATGGTGCAGAAGGCCTACTCCGAAGGTATGCGCGCACTTGTTCTATACACCGCATCGATTCAAGATGAGATTGAACTCGCACGCGCTGCAGGGGATACAGAGAAGACCGAAACAATGGAGAAGCTCAACGATCTCTTGCTTCCCGTCGTAAAGGGTTTCGGATCTGAAAAATCATGGACACTTCTTGGCACCGAATCACTCCAGACATTTGGTGGTTCTGGCTTCACACAAGATTGGCCGCTCGAACAATATGTCCGCGATGCAAAGATCGATACCTTGTATGAAGGCACAACTGCGATTCAAGGTCTTGATTTCTTCTTCCGCAAAGTTGTTAAAGATGGTGGACGATCACTTGGTCTACTTGGTAAAGAGATCCAAGCTTTTGCTGAAACTGGTGGCATCCATGCCGATGAGAAACAAGCGCTTCTTAAGGCTCTCGGTGATCTCAATGGAATCATCGGTGTTCTTGTCGGTCATGCAATGGCATCACAAGAAAATCCAGCAGAGATCTACAAGGTTGGCCTCAGCACATCTCGCGCACTGATGGCAGTAGGCGATGTCATCATCACATGGCTCCTGCTTCGCCAAGCAGATATCGCAGCTGAAAAGCTTGCTGCAGGTGCTGGAAAAGATACTGATTTCTACACAGGAAAGATTGCATCAGCAAAATTCTTTGTAGCCACAGTTCTGCCTCACATCACTGCAGATCGCAAGATTGTTGAAGGAACTGATGCTTCAATCATGGAGATTCCAGAGTCTGCTTTCTAATTTATTAAGTTAAACTCACCGCATGCTTTCAAAACATCGCGGTGAGTTTTTACTTATTTTGGGGGCTTTCTTCTTCTCGCTCTCCGGAATCGTCGTCACCGTTGTGATGAAACACCTGCCAGCGCTGCGTTTGGCTGAAGTTCGTTCAGTCTCAGCTGTCGTCATTCTCGGCACCTATGTACTTCTTACTCGCCCTGAAATCATCAAGGTGCAGAAGTCCGAAATCCCACGATTGGCTCTCTATGGCGTTGTGGGCTTCGCCTTTGTGAACTTCGGCTATCTCCTCGGAATTGAGCGCGGAGTGCCGCTTGGCCTCGTCCTCATTATCGAATTTACCGCCTCAATCTGGATCGCTCTCTGGATCAAGCTGGTCCGTAAGGGTTTCGTCTCGAATGAGATGTGGCTTGCAGTCATTCTCTCGCTCACCGGTTTAATCCTCGTTGCAAAGGTCTGGGAAGGTTTTACATTCGACCTCATCGGAATTACCGCAGCAACGTTATGCGCATTCTGTCTATCGGCCTACTTCCTCATGAGCGAACGCATCGGAAAGACTCGCGAACCAATTGCCACCATGATCTTCGGAATGGGCTTTGCATCCATCTTCTGGCTCATCGTTCTTCCACCCTGGACATTTCCTTTTGAAGTATTTTCAGAGCAGATGGATCTCGGTGGAATCGCCAAGGGCACGATGCTTCCGGGTTGGTTATTGATCGGAGCAGCTGCAATCTTCGGAACTGTAGTTCCTTACATGCTGGTCTTATCAGGAATGAAGTTGCTTACCGCTTCAACGAGTAGCGTTATTGGAATGCTCGAGCCAGTTATTGCAGGTGCATTTGCATGGATCTGGTTCGGTCAGAGTTGGGATTTCATTCAACTGATGGGCGCTGCGATTGTGCTTGTGGGAATTTATCTAGCTGATCGCGCTAAGACTGTAGCGAGTTAAAAACTACTCGTTCCAACCGCCATCGCCTGGTGCTGATGGCTGAATATCAGATGGTCCTGCAGATTGTGTGAAGTCACGACCTGCTCCCACATTTGGCGCCATATCGAAGAAGCGCGCAAAGTGAAGTTGTGCTGAAACAGTAATCGTGCGAGTTGGTCCGTTACGGTGCTTTGCAACGATGAAATCTGCTTCGCCTGATCGGTTCTGTGAATCGTACATATCATCGCGGTGCAACAAGATAACAACGTCAGCGTCCTGTTCGATAGAACCAGATTCACGAAGGTCAGAGAGCATTGGCTTCTTATCTGAGCGTTGTTCTGGTGAACGGTTGAGCTGTGAAATAGCGATTACAGGGACATCTAGTTCTTTCGCCATCAACTTGAGGTGACGTGAGAATTCAGAGACTTCTTGTTGACGGTTTTCTACGCGCTTACCTGAAGACATCAGCTGCAAGTAGTCAATAACAATGAGTTTGAGGTCGTGGCGCTGCTTAAGGCGACGCGCCTTTGCGCGGATCTCCATCATCGAAAGGTTCGGTGAATCATCAATAAAGAGTGGTGCATCAGAGATTTCACCCATACGGCGAGCAAGCTTTGCCCATTCATCATCGCTGAGTTGTCCTGAACGAATGTTGTTAAGGCCAACGCGCGCTTCGGCAGACAACATACGCATTGTGATTTCAGATTTCGACATTTCGAGTGAGAAGATCACCGCTGCTTGGTTATCGTGAATCGCAGCATGGCGCGCAATATCAAGACCCAACGTTGACTTACCAACTGCAGGACGCGCAGCAACGATGATCATATTGCC
>WLKV01000087.1 GCA_009701085.1 Actinomycetota bacterium
GCTTCGAACTCTTCAATGCACTTACCTGAACCTTCGACAACTGCATCGAGTGGACGGTCTGCGATGTGGATTGGCATTCCTGTCTCTTTACGAAGACGCTCGTCGAGACCCTTCAGAAGCGCTCCTCCGCCTGTAAGAACAATTCCGCGATCCATAAGATCTGAAGAAAGTTCTGGTGGGCACTTATCGAGTGTTGCTTTAACAGCGTTAACAATCTGGTTAACCGGCTCTTCAAGAGCCTTACGGATTTCCGCAGCTGTGACAACGATTGTTTTTGGTAGACCTGTTGCTAGATCGCGACCACGAATCTCTGCATCGTTCTCGCCCTGAAGTGGATAAGCAGAACCGATTGCCATCTTGATCTCTTCAGCTGTGCGCTCACCCAAAAGGAGTGAATATTCGCGCTTGGTCCAGTTAATAATGGACTGATCGAGCTCGTCTCCACCGATACGGATTGAGAGAGCTGTGACGATTCCACCGAGTGAAATAACAGCAACTTCAGTTGTTCCGCCACCAATATCGACAACCATGTTGCCTGTTGGTTCGTGGATAGGAAGGCCTGCACCGATTGCTGCAGCCATTGGTTCTTCAATGATGTACACCTTACGTGCGCCAGCTGCGTAGCCAGCATCTTTTACTGCGCGCTGTTCGACGCCAGTGATTCCTGAAGGAACGCAGACGACGATACGTGGCTTAGCCAAGTAGCTACGACGGTGAACTTTCTGGATGAAGTAACGGAGCATGCGCTCTGTTGTATCGAAGTCTGCGATAACGCCATCTTTAAGTGGACGGATTGCAACGATGTTGCCAGGGGTACGACCGATCATCTTCTTTGCTTCAAGACCAACAGCGAGAATTCCGCCAGTATCTTGGTTGACAGCAACTACTGATGGCTCGTTAAGAACAATGCCACGACCGCGCACATAGACAAGAGTGTTAGCGGTACCTAGGTCAACCGCCATATCGCGGCCGATGAATGACATTCTGTTAGACATTTATTTCCCCTCGAAGAAGATAGCAATTTCACGTGTTGCAGATTCTGGTGAATCTGAACCGTGAACAATATTTTGTACAACCTTTGTTCCTTGATCGCGAGCAAGGTCTCCGCGAATTGTTCCGGGAGCTGCAACCGTTGGATCGGTTACTCCTGCGAGTGAACGGAATCCTTCGATAACGCGATTACCTTCAGCAACGAGAGCAACGATAGGACCTGACATCATGAACTCAACGAGTGGTTCAAAGAATGGCTTGCCCTGATGTTCTGCGTAATGCTTTTCAAGTAGCGCACGATCTGCTTGCAACATACGAAGCTGAACAATCTTGTAACCCTTTGCTTCGATACGAGCAATGACTTCGCCGACCAAACCGCGTGCAACGCCATCGGGCTTAACTAGGACGAGTGTCTTTTCTGTGCTCACGGGTGCAGTCTATTAGGGGTTGGGAGTGCGTGACGCCATGAGTTCGGCACGGATGGCCTCACCCCTACGCCCCACCACAATGGCTGCAATCCAGAGTCCCCCGAAAATCAGCCCCACGATGGCCATAGAAGGCACGACAACGGCGTAGCCAATCATCAGAAATTGCAAGATAGATCCGAGAATCCAGCCTGTGCGCTTCTTGAGAAGTCCTGGGGTGAGAAGCAAGAATATTGCAATCACTGCGCCAAGCACGATTGCTGATGTTCCGTGATCATCTTTTGCGAGCAACATGGCAAAACCCATCACAAAGAATTCCATGACGAGAACTGCAGAACCTAGAACGCGCATTACTTCTCTTCCTTTGCAAATTTCTTACGAAGAATAGTGCGAGCTTCGCCAGCTGTCACCACAGAGCCAGTAATCAGAATTCCGATGGTGTCATCACTAAGTGGTCGGATTGAATCTTTGACAGCCTTTTCGATTGCCTCGGTCAGGGATTCAGCAGAGAAGACGCGGTCACTTCCAAAGATTTCGGCAGCAATGAGTTCGAGTTCGCTCACCTTCATGGCACGTGATGAGGTGTTAGCGGTGACGATGATCGAATCCATTACTTGTTCGAGTTCAAGCAGAATTCCGCGGACATCTTTATCCCCCATAGGAGCAAAGACTCCAATGACATCATCAAAGGTGAACTCACTTTGAATAGTGTCGGCAAGTGCAGATGCACCATGTGGGTTATGGGCTGCATCAAGAATGATTGTTGGGTCGCGATGGACTACTTCACAACGTCCAGGTGAAGTCACATTGGCGAACCCGGCTCGAACCGCTTCGATATCAAGTTCTTGATCACCGAAAAATGCTTCTACTGCTACGAGAGCAGCTGCGGCATTTGATGCCTGATGCTTGCCATGAAGTGGAATGAAGATGTCGGTGTAGACATCTTTAGCTCCTTGAATACTAAGTAGCTGACCACCTACGGCAATAGAACGTGAGAGCACTGAATACTCGATGCCTTCGCGAGCTACATCTGCGCCAACAAGGGCAGCCTGCTTGAGAAGTTCAACTGCGCACTCTGGTTCTTGCTGTGCAAGGACCACGAAGCCGCCTTCTTTAATGATTCCAGCCTTCGTTTGTGCAATTTCCTGGAGGGTTTCCCCGAGATATTCAGTGTGATCAAGGCCGATAGGCATGATTACTGAAACATCGGCATCGACAACATTTGTTGCATCCCAGAGTCCACCCATACCTACTTCGATGACGCCTACATCAATGGGGTGTTCAGCAAATGCTGCAAATGCAAGCGCAGTTATCGCTTCAAAGAAGGATATGGGATGTTCAAACTTAGAATCCATCAGGTCGAGATATGCAGAAATATCATTGAAAGAGAAGATGAGTTCTTTTGCATCAATGGGTTGCGTGTTGATTGCAATCCGCTCGAGATAGCTTTCAAGATGTGGGCTGGTAAAGCGGCCAGTACGAAGACCCATTTCGAAGAGCAATGAATCGATCATGCGCGATGTTGTGGTCTTGCCATTTGTTCCACCCACATGAATTGTTGGATACGTCAGCTGTGGTGAACCCAAAATGTCGACGAGCGCTGCAATGCGTTCGAGAGTTGGTTCGATGCGAGTTTCAGGCCAGCGCGCAAGAAGTGACTGCTCGATGGCGTCGATTCGTGATTGATCTTCAGGTGAAATGTGTGTCATTTACTTTAACGCTGCAAGTTGTGCGGTGATGCGCTCGATATCTGCAGATGTTGCAGCCATGCGCTCTTTAATCTCTGCAACAACGTTTGCAGGAGCCTTCGCCATAAATCCTTCATTGCTCAACTTCACTTCAGCAGTCTTCATATCTTTCTGAGCAGTAACCAAATCCTTTTCAAGACGTGCGCGCTCGGCAACAACATCGACTGTTCCTGAGAGATCTAGCTCAACCTTCATGGCACCGATTTCTACTGATGCACTTGGAGTGAAATCTGTGAGTTCGAGCTTGAGCAAGAAAGCCATTGCTCCTGAATATGCGGTGACATCAGCTGGCGCGATGATGCGACCTGGAATCTTCTGCGACGGCTTAACGCCTTGGTCATTACGGAAGCGACGAACTTCGGTGATGATCTTCTGGAGTTCACCAACAAGTGCTTCGGACTTCTTATTAATGAGTGATGCATCAGCAACTGGCCATGCAGCGGTAACAAGGGTTTCTCCCCCAGTAAGCGTTGTCCACATAGTTTCAGTAATAAATGGCATCACCGGATGAAGAAGGCGGAAGAGAGTGTCGAGAACGTGGCCCAGAACGCGCTGTGATGCAGCAGCGTTGCCTGAAGCGAACGCTTCCTTTGAGAGTTCGAGGTACCAGTCGCAGAGGTCGTCCCAGGCAAAGTGATAGATGGATTCGCATGCACGAGCAAATTCGTAGCTCTCAATAAGTGATGAGTATTCAGCTGTTGTCTCGGCAAGGCGAGAGAGAACCCATTTATCGATATCTGAGAGCGTTTCAGTTGCAGGTAAGGGACCTTCGATTGTTGCGCCGTTCATCATGGCGAAACGAGTTGCGTTCC
>WLKV01000088.1 GCA_009701085.1 Actinomycetota bacterium
GCAGTGTCGTAGTAGCGAATTGTTCGGCCGTCGTTCATGGTGCGACTTGTGCGCACTACGCCAGCGGAAAGTTCGACTACTTCATCCATGATGAACGTACTCTACCTCGTGTCAGGCCCAATCGAGGGTGCGTTCGATCGCTTTCTTCCATCCGGCATATCCCACTGCGCGTTCTTCGCTACTTGATGTTGGTTGCCAGCGACGAGATTGTTTCCATTGCTTCTTCAACTCATCGGTATCTTTCCAAAATCCAACAGCGAGACCTGCCGCATATGCAGCGCCCAGTGCAGTTGTCTCAGTAATTAATGGGCGAGTGATATCGATTCCCATAATGTCTGCCTGCATCTGCATGCAGAGCGCATTGGCTGTGATTCCACCATCAACGCGCATTTCAGTCATAGGGACTCCGCTATCGGCGACCATTGCATCCATGACATCGCGAGTTTGATAACAGATTGCTTCAAGTGCTGCACGTGCAAGGTGTGCCTTGGTTGCGGCACGAGTGAGCCCAACGATGACTCCACGAGCATCACTTCTCCAATAGGGAGCAAAGAGTCCAGAGAAT
The DNA here is from genome assembly GCA_009701085.1 of Actinomycetota bacterium. Taxonomy (GTDB): domain Bacteria; phylum Actinomycetota; class Actinomycetes; order Nanopelagicales; family Nanopelagicaceae; genus Planktophila; species Planktophila grossartii. The sequence goes on from WLKV01000088.1 coordinate 566, forward strand.
GCAGGAACAAAGTAGACGCCAGCTGTATCTGTGACAGAAGATGCGAGGGATTCAGTTTCAGCAGCGTTGGTAATAATTCCTAATTGATCGCGTAACCATTGAATAGCAGAGCCTGTTACTGCAACAGAACCTTCGAGCGCATACATCGCTGGCTGATCGCCGAATTTGTAGCAGACAGTAGAGAGAAGACCATTCTTGGAACGAACAATCTCTTTGCCTGTATTGAGAAGTGCAAAGTTTCCGGTTCCGTATGTTGTCTTTGATTCACCGCGCTCGAAACACACCTGGCCCACCATGGCAGCATGTTGGTCGCCGAGAATTCCAGCGATAGGAACAGCAGAACCGAGCGGTCCATGTGGATCTGTGGTGGCATATTTTTCAGATGAAGATTTAATCTCTGGAAGAACTGAGCGAGGAATATCGAAATATCCCAAGAGCTCTTCATCCCATTGCAGAGTCTCAAGGTTCATGAGCAAGGTGCGGCTGGCATTGGTGACATCGGTGAAGTGCACTCCGCCTTGTGTTCCACCAGAGAGATTCCAGAGTAGCCACGAGTCGATAGTTCCAAAGCGCGCGGTACCTGCAGCGATTGCGCTCTTTACTGAATCGGAGTTCTCAATTAGCCAATGCATCTTGCTTCCTGAAAAGTAAGGAGCGATAGCGAGGCCGGTCTTAAAGGTAATTGCATCTTTGGCGCCCTGCGTAAAGCCATCGAGATAATCGGCTGTGCGAGTGTCTTGCCAAACAATTGCATTATGCAAAGGACGGCCCGTTGTGACATCCCACGCAACGGTGGTCTCGCGCTGATTGGTAATTCCTATAGCTGCTAAATCAGATCCCAAGATATCTGCTTGCTTGAGGGCGCCGGAGATGACTTCTTTGGTGCGATCCCAGATTTCAGCTGCATCGTGTTCGACCCATCCTGCTTGGGGAAGTATCTGACGATGTTCCATCTGGTGTTGGCCGACAACTTTTCCATCAGCATCGAAGATCATGAATCGAGTGCTGCTAGTTCCTTGGTCCAAACTTCCGATGTATGCCATATAGTTAAGACTACTCAAAACCCTTGAAAGTACTCAAGCACACTTAGGAATTGGTAGCTCTCTACAACGATGTTCACTTCACAGCTCAATGCTCAGCAACGCGAGAAGGCCATCGCATCGCTGACCTCTGAAGAATTTGATATCTTGATTATTGGCGGCGGCGTCAATGGCGTCGGAGCAGCCCTCGATGCAGTTTCACGTGGATTGAAAGTAGCTCTCGTAGAAGCACACGATTACGCGGCAGGAACTTCGAGCCGTTCCAGCAAGTTGATCCACGGTGGACTTCGCTATCTCGAGCAATATGACTTTAAGTTAGTCCGCGAAGCTCTTCACGAGCGCGAACTCATGGTTTCTACCCAATGCCCACACCTCGTAAAGCCGGTCAGCTTCCTATATCCGCTTACTGAAAAGGTTAAAGAGCGCACTTATGTGGGAGCAGGCCTTGCTCTCTACGATGCACTTCGTGGCTTTAAGCGCGCGCTCCCATCACATAAGCATTTAACTGGCAAGACAATTGCAAATATCTCACCATCGCTGCGCCAAGACATCATTACTGGAGCAATTCGTTACTTCGATGCACAGGTTGACGATGCTCGTCACACCATGATGATTGCTCGCACTGCGGCACGTCATGGTGCAGTCATGGCAACGGGCGTGCGCGTCGAAGATCTCCTTCGCAACGGCAAGAAAATCACTGGCGTAGTCGCACTCGATACACATACAAATAAGAAGATTCAAATCTCTGCAAAGGCGACCATCATGTGTGCTGGTGTCTGGAGCGATGAACTCCATGCGCAATTTGGATTAACTGCTGGTTACTCAGTGGCGATGTCTAAAGGCGTACATATCGTTGTTCCTGGCGATGCCATCCACTCGAAAGATGGAATCATCTTAAAGACTCCAGTTTCCGTCCTCTTCCTAATTCCATGGGGCGATAAGTGGATTGTTGGTACTACCGACACTCCTTACGAGGGCGATCGCGCAAAGCCGCTTGCTACGCAAGAAGATGTGCAATACATACTCGATCAAGCCAATCGCGTTCTCGAACCAAAGCTTAAGAGCGAAGATATTCTCGGAGTCTTTGCTGGCCTTCGCCCATTAGTTGCAAATAAGACAGGTTCTGCAACCACAAAGCTTTCTCGTGAACACACTGTCGATCGTCCAGCACCTGGCTTTGTCAGTATGGCCGGTGGCAAATACACCACCTATCGCGTCATGGCTAAAGATGCTGTCGATCTTGCAGTTCTTGATCTACGTCGCTTGGTTAATGACTCAGTCACCGACAAGCTGCCACTCATCGGCGCCGATGGATACTTTGCGCTAAAGCAGCAGGTTGCAAAGATTGCTGAAGAAAATTCAATCTCTGAAGCAACTGTCACTCACCTGCTCGATCGTTATGGCTCATTGATTGAAGAGATTCTTCAACTCATCGCTGATGATGCGACCCTTGCTGAAAGACTCATCCCTAATCTGCCTTATCTCAAAGCTGAAATTCTCCATGCAGCCACTCATGAGGGCGCTCTCTCGGTTGAAGATGTACTTCTTCGCCGTACTCGTATCTCATTCGAAGCAGCAGATAGCGGCGCAGATGCGGCAAAGGAAGTTGCAAAGATTATTGGCGATGAACTGGGCTGGGGAACAAAGGAGCGCAACGCTTCAGTAAGTGCGTTTCTCGATGTGATTGCTCAAGAAGAAGCGGCTCTAGTCGAGCTCGTTAATTCTTAATCTGATTCTTACAGCCATCTGTTGCAGGCTTTGTTGATGGTTTCTTTGTTGGTGCAGGTGGGGGAGTTGGACCCTGTGCAATCGTCAGAACAAGTGGCTGCTTAATTTCGGCATGTGTTCCCGAAGCATCTTTAAAGCCAACATTTCCGACCCATGTTCCTGCCGGAAGTCCTGCAATAGATAACTTCCATGAACCGCTTGTTTCGCGCGCAATAGTTTGAGTTACCTTGGGAACTACTTGATTCGTTGAGTTGAAGTAGTACTTGACGCCTCCTGTGACGACAGGTGAATTATCTGGGCGTTTTACTTCAACTGAGATCACAGCATTCTTATTAGTTGTTGATGCAAAGACAGAGGTAATCGTCATTGTGGTTGATTCACCTTGCGGCATGAAATCTGCAATATCAGGCAGCCATGTTCCTGTGAGCAGACTCTGGAATTTTTCAGGTGTTCCGCTAAAGACATTGAGGTCGAGTCGATTTCCGGGAACTCCATACTTAGGTGCAATTCCGCAGGAGGTGTACTGCCAGACAGTCCAATTCGCTGAACATTGCGCCGTTGTCCACGAGTGAACAAAGCACCCTGCTGCCTTGACGTTGGGCTTGCTTCCCTCTTTTGCCGGATCAATTGCATATTGTGCA
>WLKV01000089.1 GCA_009701085.1 Actinomycetota bacterium
CCAGCTCCAAAAGGGTCAGGTTCGTTCAGGCGTTGTCTCATCAATCGTTAACTTCGGTGCATTCGTTGACCTTGGTGGCGTAGATGGTCTCGTTCACGTTTCAGAGCTTTCATGGAAGCACATCGATCACCCAGGTGAAGTTGTTGAAGTTGGCGACGAAGTAACAGTCGAAGTTCTCGAAGTTGATTTCGAGCGCGAGCGTGTTTCACTCTCACTCAAGGCGACACAGGAAGATCCATGGCAGGCATTTGCACGCACTCACACAATTAACACTGTTGTGCCAGGCGTCGTAACAAAGCTTGTTCCATTCGGTGCATTTATCCGTGTTCACGAAGGTATTGAAGGCCTCGTTCACATCTCAGAGTTGGCAGAACGCCACGTTGAGATCCCAGAGCAGGTTGTTGCAGTAGATGACGAACTCTTCGTCAAGATCATCGATATCGATCTTGAGCGTCGTCGCATCTCACTCTCATTGAAGCAAGCTAATGAAGGACATGAAGTTGAGATCGAAGCATTCGATCCAACTCAGTACGGAATGGCTGCTCGCTACGATGCTGAAGGCAACTTCATCTATCCAGAAGGCTTTGATCCTGAAACTCAGGAATGGAAGCCAGGCTTCGACGCTCAGCGCGAAGAGTGGGAGCGTCAATACGCTGTTGCTCAAGAGCGCTTCATGGCTCATAAGAAGCAGAAGGCAGAAGCAAAGGCAGCTGAAGAAGCTGCTGTTGTAACCGCAGAATAGTTTCAATAAAAAGAGACTCATACGGGTCGCGAGCTGCTCCTTAACCTCGCTCACCCCGCATGAGTCTCTTTTTTATTCTCTAATGGCGCGCACCGAAGCAGATTCTTCAGCTACCTGAGGCGGGAAGGTAGGGTACGAACATGTTGGTTGTTGGGCTTACTGGTGGAATTGGTGCAGGTAAATCAACTGTCGCCGAACTCTTTGCGCGATTGGGTGCGCTGGTAATTGATGCCGATCAGCTTGCACGCATGGCAATTGAACGCGGAACTGATGGATTTGCAGATGTGATGCTCCGCTTCGGCGACGAAGTAATTGTTAATGGCGATATTGATCGTAAGAAGTTAGCTGAAATTGTCTTTAGCGATGAGCAGGCGCGTAAAGATCTTGAGGCGATTATTCATCCGCGGGTACAGGCGCTCTTTGCTGACGCTGTGGCGGATTTAGACCATGATGACATTTTGATCTACGAGATACCGCTCCTTGTTGAGACCAGTGCTGCCGAAAAGTTTGACTATGTCATCACCGTCGAATCCGAGATTGAACTCCGTAAGGCACGGCTTCTTAAGAAGGGCCTTTACATTTCTCAGATTGAAAAGAGGATGGCATCGCAGGCCACTGAAGAAGCCCGTACAGCCGTGGCAGATTCAGTGATTCGCAATGATGGCGATGAAGATTCCCTGCTCCGACAGGTCGAAAATCTCTGGGAGAGCGTTCTCGTTCCGCAATCGCTAGGCTAACCGGGTGCGCCCAGTAACCGATTTACAGCGAAAGGTTGCACCCTTTCAAGTCATCAGCGATTATGTTCCGGCCGGTGATCAGCCGGCTGCAATCGAAGAGATCACACGCCGCATTAATGCAGGCGAAGAAGATGTTGTTCTCTTGGGAGCGACAGGTACTGGAAAGTCTGCGACGACAGCATGGCTGATTGAACGACTTCAGCGCCCCACTTTGGTGCTGGCTCCCAACAAGACTCTTGCTGCTCAGCTTGCTACGGAATTCCGCGAACTACTACCTAATAACGCCGTCGAATACTTCGTCTCGTATTACGACTATTACCAACCCGAAGCCTATGTTCCTCAAACCGATACCTTCATCGAGAAAGATTCCAGCGTTAACGATGAAGTTGAACGACTACGACACTCTGCCACTAACTCACTTCTCACGCGTCGCGATGTCATCGTTGTTGCAACCGTTTCTTGCATATATGGTCTTGGAACCCCGCAGGAGTACATCGACCGCATGATCCGCCTCAAAGTTGGCGATGAAATCGAGCGAAATGCTCTCTTGCGTAAATTTGTTGATGTTCAGTACAAGAGAAACGATATGGCTTTCGAGCGCGGAACATTCCGTGTCCGTGGAGATACCGTCGAAATCATTCCTATGTATGAAGAGCTCGCGGTTCGCATCGAGATGTTTGGCGATGAGATCGAAAAGATCATGACCCTTAATCCGCTTACCGGTGAAATTGTGCGTGACGAGGAAGAGATCTACATCTTCCCAGCTACGCACTATGCAGCCGGTCCTGAAACTATGAAGCGCGCGATGAGCGATATTGAAGATGAACTTCAAATCCAGCTCAATCTCTTTAAGAAGCAGGGGAAGTTACTGGAGGAGCAGCGCCTTCGCATGCGCACCACCTTCGATCTAGAAATGATGCAGCAACTAGGATTCTGTTCAGGGATCGAGAATTATTCACGCCATCTTGATGGCCGTGAACCAGGGTCAGCACCCAACTGCCTTCTTGATTACTTCCCAGAAGATTTCCTTGTTGTCATAGACGAAAGCCACGTAACGGTTCCGCAGATCGGTGCGATGTTTGAAGGTGACTCAGCCCGTAAGCGCACCCTTGTTGAACATGGTTTTCGCCTACCGAGCGCACTCGATAATCGACCATTGAAGTGGCCGGAATTTCTTGAACGTACTGGTCAAACGATTTATCTATCAGCAACACCGGGCAAGTACGAGATGGCAAAGGTTGATGGAGATGTTGTTGAGCAAGTAATTCGCCCAACAGGTCTAGTCGATCCACAAATCGTCATCAAACCAATTAAAGGTCAGATTGATGACCTCTTGCACGAGATCAACATTCGCGCCGAGCGTAATGAACGCGTTCTCGTCACAACATTGACTAAGAAGATGTCAGAGGATCTCACCGATTACCTTCAAGAGAAGGGCGTTCGAGTTCGCTACCTGCACTCCGAAGTAGATACTCTGCGCCGCGTCGAACTCTTACGCGAACTTCGCAGCGGCGAATACGACGTTCTAATCGGTATCAACTTGCTCCGTGAAGGACTCGATCTCCCTGAAGTTTCACTGGTCGCAATCCTCGATGCAGATAAAGAAGGCTTCCTGCGTTCTGCAACCTCTCTTATCCAGACCATCGGCCGCGCAGCCCGAAATGTTTCAGGTGAAGTTCATATGTATGCCGACAATATGACCGCATCAATGACCAAGGCGATTGATGAGACCAACCGTCGACGTGCAAAGCAGGTGGCCTACAACCTTGAAAGAGGCGTTGACCCGCAACCGCTGCGTAAGAAGATTTCAGATATCACCGATCTCATCGCCCAAGAGAGCGATGACACAGATGACATCATGGCTGCGCTGAAGGGAAAGAAGTCCAGCACCGTCCTCCCGTTCTCATCAAAGCCAACAGACTCTATGCCGCGCCAAGAACTGATTGCGTTGATAGGCTCCCTCACCGAGCAGATGCGCAGTGCAGCTGATGAACTTCAATTTGAACTCGCAGCTCGACTACGTGATGAACTGAAAGATTTGAAGCGCGAACTCCGCGGAATGGATGAGGCTGGCACATGAGCATCGATAAGTTGGTTGTCCGCGGAGCTCGCGAACATAACCTCAAAGATGTCTCCATCGAACTCCCACGCGATGCGCTGATTGTCTTTACTGGACTTTCAGGTTCAGGAAAATCAAGCCTTGCATTCGACACCATCTTCGCTGAAGGTCAACGTCGCTACGTTGAATCTCTCTCTGCCTATGCCCGCCAATTCTTGGGACAGATGGATAAGCCCGATGTTGATTTCATTGAAGGACTTTCTCCTGCCGTCTCTATCGATCAGAAATCAACGAATCGCAACCCGCGTTCGACAGTGGGAACAATTACTGAGGTTTACGACTACTTCCGTCTACTCTTTGCGCGCGCAGGTCGTCCGCACTGCCCAAAATGCAGCAAGGCAGTTTCTCGCCAGAGTCCA
>WLKV01000009.1 GCA_009701085.1 Actinomycetota bacterium
GATCTCTTCTCTCCAGCAAATAAGGGAAAGATTGTTGTTCTCTCTGAAATGCGCGATACCGTCGGAATTATCTTGCGTTCACAGGGCGTCAATCTTTCAACAGTCACTGAAGATCAATTTATGAACGCTGTCGACTTCCTCGCGAAGAAGATTGCCGATGGATGGATCCGTGGCGTAAAGGGCAACGAATACGCAGAAGACCTCACTTCAGGCGATGCAACAGCTGTTATTGGTTGGTCTGGCGATATGTTTATCTTGAAGTCAGAGAACGAAGGCAAGTTTGACTTCGCAATCCCAGAATCAGGCGGAACAATCTCTGGCGATAACATGATGATTCCTTCAACAGTTACAGCTGAAGCAAAGGCAAATACTGAGAAGCTCATCAACTACTACTACGAGCCAGCTGTTGCTGCTGAAGTAGCTGCTTACGTTAACTATGTCTGCCCAGTAAAGGGTGCACAGGCTGAGATGGAGAAGATCGATCCAGCACTTGCTGCAAGCGAATTCATCTTCCCAAGTGCTAAGACAATGGCGAACCTTTCAGTCTTCCGTTCACTTACACCTGCTGAAGAAACTTCATGGACCGAAGCGTTCCAGAAGGCAGCCGGCAACTAAGTGTCAGATATCGCTAAGGCAGCGCGCGGAGATCTCAAACTCAGCCACATCACTAAGTCATATGGTGATTTCACTGCAGTAAACGATCTATCGCTAGTAATTCCTGAAGGTTCATTCTTTGCACTGCTCGGACCATCGGGCTGTGGCAAGACAACAACGCTACGAATGATTGCCGGACTTGAAGAACCAACTCAGGGAACTATTTCTTTGGGCGCAACTGATATTACGGATACAAAGCCGTATCAGCGCCCAATCAACACTGTCTTTCAGAACTACGCACTATTTCCACATCTGACCATCTTTGAAAATATTGCATTCGGTCTACGCCGTCGCGGAATTAAAGATGTTGATGATGCAGTCAATAAGGCGCTCGATCTCGTAGAACTTCCACACCTTGCTCAACGTAAGCCAACACAGCTCTCAGGTGGTCAGCAGCAGCGCATCGCACTTGCTCGCGCAATTGTTAATCGCCCAGCTCTGTTACTTCTCGATGAACCTCTCGGTGCACTCGATCTCAAGCTTCGTCGTCAGATGCAGATTGAACTCAAGTGGATTCAGAAGGAAGTCGGTATCACCTTCGTTCACGTAACCCACGATCAAGAAGAAGCTATGACAATGGCCGACACCATCGCGGTGATGAATGAGGGACAGATTGAGCAGATGGGTTCACCTGCTGATCTCTATGACAACCCTGAAACTGCATTTGTTGCAAACTTCTTGGGTCAGTCAAATCTCATCAAGGGAACTGTCGCAGGCAACGATGGCGCAAATCAGATCATCGACCTCTTTGGCCAGAAGATTTCACTTCAGAAAGATCGATCACATGCGGTAGATAACTCAATCTATGCAGGTATTCGCCCTGAGAAGTTCCGTATCTCTCGTCTAGAAACAGCGACATCAGGCAACATCCTCACTGGCGGAAAAATTGAGGACGTTTCTTACATCGGCGTCTCGACTCAGTACCAAGTCTTAATGCCTTGGGGACAAGAACTCATGGTCTTCGAACAGAACGATGATGGAGTTGCTCCATTTAGCGTCGGCGAACCAGTTAACATCTCTTGGGAACCAATCTTCACATTTGGCCTTCGCGGCGACGAAGATGCTGAGGCTGGTACTGAAGTAAGTCCAGATGAGGATCTCGACGAAGAATGACAGTTGCATAATGAAGAAGATAAGTACCCCTTATCTCTTATTGATCCCAGGAATGGGATTCCTCTTCACCTTCTTCCTTCTTCCGCTCTTTAACCTCGCACAAACATCGACCCAGACTGCAGTCGGTGGGGGAGATACAGGACAGTACGAACAGACTTTTCGCTTCCAGAATTACGTTGATGCATTTGTAGAGAATAAAGAGCAATTTGGTCGCTCTTTTCTCTATGCAACTATCGCAACAGTGTTAGCTCTCGCAATCGCTTACCCACTTGCCTACGCAATCGCATTTAAAGGTGGAAAGCTCAAGAACCTCATGTTGGTTCTCGTTGTGGCACCGTTCTTCACCTCATTCTTGCTTCGCACAATCGCGTGGAAGCAGATTCTTGGAGAAGAAGGATTTGTTGTTCCAACTCTTCGCAACCTTCACATCATCTCTCAAAGCACCACGCTGACTTCAAGCGCCTTCGCAGTGGTTGCAGGAATGACTTATAACTTCCTGCCATTTATGACTCTTCCGCTCTACGCATCTATAGACCGCATTGATCCACGCACTCTCGAAGCATCGGGAGATCTTTATGCAAATGGATTCACTACCTTCCGCAAAGTCACTCTGCCTCTTTCAATGCCAGGCGTTGTTGCCGGAACGCTCCTTACCTTTATTCCTGCAGCAGGCGATTACGTCAACGCTGCAATTCTCGGTAGCCCTCAGACCAAGATGCTCGGAAACGTCATCGAATCGCGCTACTTCAAGATCGTTGATTACCCAACCGCAGCAGCGCTTTCCTTCACCTTGATGGCGGCTATCTTGGTTCTCGTCACTATCTATGTTCGTAAGGCCGGAACCGAGGAGCTTGTATGAAGCAGATCTCTCGCTGGTTCCAGCGCAACCTCATCCGCATCTATGCAGTGGTTGCATTTACTTATCTCTTTATCCCAGTTGCATACACATTTGCCTTCTCATTTAACGATTCAGGTAAGAGCAACTTGGTATGGAAGGGCTTTACCTTCGCTAACTGGCAGAACCCTTGCGGTGCACCTGAAGTCTGTAGCGCACTTGGGAACTCCATCAAGATTGGTTTCCTCGCAACTCTCTTCTCAACAATTCTCGGCACCATGATTGCATTTGCACTCGGTCGCCATAAATTTAAAGGTCGCTCTACTACTAACCTTTTAATCTTCTTGCCGATGGCAACACCTGAAATCGTTCTCGGAGCATCACTGCTCTCACTCTTCCTAGTCTTTAAGATCAACCCAGGATTCTGGCCAACAGTTATCGCACACGTGCTCTTCTGTATCTCATTTGTTGTTGTCACTGTAAAGGCGCGTATTGCAAGCCTTGATCCACGTCTTGAACAAGCTGCGATGGATCTCTATGCCAACGAGCGCGAAACTTTCCGCCGCGTCACACTTCCATTAGTTGCTCCAGGAATCGCTGCTGCTGCGCTTCTGGCATTTAGCTTGTCATTCGATGACTTCATCATCACAAACTTCAACTCAGGAACGATGACAACCTTCCCTAAATTTATCTACACATCTGCAGCGCGTGGCATCCCAGCGCAGGCAAATGTCATTGGTTCAGCGATGTTCTTCTTAGCTCTTGCCATTGTCATCATCGGACAATTTGTAGGTCGCAAGCGCAAAGTTTCATGACGCGCGAACTCGTCATACTGGGTTCCACCGGTTCCATCGGTGTTCAGGCTCTCGAAATTGTTGAAGCCAATCCAACTCTCTTCACTGTTGTTGCACTCTCAGCAGCAGGTTCCAATCCCGATTTATTGATTGCACAAGCTAAGAAGTTCAAGGTCAAAGTAGTCGGCGTAGCTAAAAATGCCGATCTCATTCGCCAAGCACTTCCTGGCGTTGAAGTTGTCGATGGCCCTCATGCATCTACCGAAGTTGCTGCAATTTCCTGCGATGTTGTCCTCAATGGAATTACAGGATCGATTGGACTAGCTCCCACACTTGCAGCGCTCGATGCCGATAATCGTGTTGCGCTTGCGAATAAGGAATCTCTCGTCGCTGGTGGAGATTTAGTTCTATCGCGCGCAAAGGAAGATCAGCTCCTTCCAGTCGACTCCGAGCACTCAGCTATCTGGCAAGCGTTGATCGGCGAGAAGAAATCTGAAATTTCAAAGCTGATCCTCACTGCAAGTGGCGGGCCATTTAGAGATCGCACAGATTTATCTGGTGTCACCGTGCAAGAAGCACTTGCTCACCCAACGTGGGTTATGGGACCAGTCGTCACAATTAACTCTGCAACGTTGATGAATAAGGGACTCGAGATCATTGAAGCGCATTATCTCTTCGGTGTTTCGTATTCACAGATTGAAGCGGTAATTCATCCGCAATCTGTCGTTCACTCGATGGTCGAATTTGTCGATGGCTCAACCATTGCCCAAGGATCACCTCCCAATATGAAGGGGCCAATCTCATTAGCTCTTCACTATCCACATCGTGTTCCAGCTGCCACTGCACCCATCGATTGGACGCAATCACACACCTGGAACTTTGCACCGATTGATACAGATCGATTCCCATCTGTTGCACTTGCACGCGAATGTGGCGCAATTGGCGGGGGAGCACCAGCAATCTTCAACGCCTCCAATGAAGTTGCTGTGCAAGCCTTTGTTGATGGCTTGATTAAGTTCACCGACATCGTCTCCGTTGTCAGCGCATCCGTCGACGCTCTTCGCAGCTCGGCTGCCTCTAAACTTCGCGATCTCTCCGATGTCAGTGCAATCGAGGAAGATGCGCGCCGAACTGCTCATGAATTAGTAAAGAAGGTCGGCGCATGAAACTTCTAGGAATTTTGGCATTTGCTATCGCACTTCTTCTCTCGGTCATGGTCCACGAATTCGGCCACTACATCACAGCAAAGCGCTTCGATATGAAGGTCACCGAATTCTTCCTTGGCTTCGGAAAGCGCATCTGGTCATTTACTCGCGGAGAAACTGAATTCGGAATCAAAGCAATTCCTGCCGGCGGTTACTGCCGCATTGAAGGAATGACTCCACGAGATGAAATGCCTGCGGGCGAAGAATCTCGTGCATTCTTCGGAGCAACAACTTCACGTAAATTAATTGTTCTGGGTGCTGGTTCATTTGCTCACTTTGTCATCGGCTTCTTGCTGATCTTCTCCATCTTCTTCGGAGTTGGCGTCAATACCTTGCTCTCAGATGTCAGCAAAGTTTCTCCCAATTCAGCAGCAGCTGCGGCAGGTTTCCAAGCAGGCGACAAGATCATCGCCATCGATGGCAAGGAAGTCACCAACTGGTATCAAGATTCACGCGCAATCGCCACATCACAAGGCAAGGAACTCACCTTCACTGTTCTTCGCGATGGTGCAGAGATTTCCATTACTGCAGCACCTACCTATCTCGAAGCAGAAAAGCGCTATGTGCTTGGTGTGGTGACAAAGATCGGCACCCAGCGCGAAACTTTTTTCACCTCTATATCTGAATCAGGCCGCGCGACTGCAGTTCTAACACGTGAATCCATTAAATCCTTGATTGCACTTCCAACGAAGGTGCCACAACTGATTCGCCAAACATTTGGTGGCGAAAAGCGCGACCCCAACGGTCTTGTTGGAGTAGTGGGCGCTGCCCGTGTTTCAGGTGATGCAGTGAGCAGCAATAAGCTCAATAACACCGAACGTTTCGGAACATTCCTACTTCTCGTTGCAAGCCTCAATATCTTTGTGGGGCTCTTTAATCTCCTCCCACTTCTTCCACTCGATGGTGGTCATATGGCAGTTGCAATCGCCGATGAAATCCGCGCCTTCTTTGCTCGCCTTCGCGGAAAGCCTCGACCAGCTGGAATTGATGTGAATGTCCTAACACCAATCACAATGACAGTCTTTGCGGTACTCGCCGTTCTCACAGCAATTCTGCTGATTGCCGACATCTTTAATCCCGTCTCGCTCAATTTGTAGAGATAAGGCAGAATACGGCTCATGGTTGATCTCGGAATTCCAAGCGCTCCACCTCCTACGCTGCACCCACGTCGCAAGACGAAGCAGCTCAATGTTGGCGGAGTCGGCGTAGGTTCTGATTCACCGGTCAGTGTTCAATCGATGTGCACAACGCTCACATCAGATGTCAACGCAACGCTTCAGCAGATTGCCGAACTCACAGCCTCTGGTTGCCAAATCGTTCGCGTCGCAGTTCCTTCACAAGATGATGCTGATGCACTTGCGCAGATCGCTAAGAAGTCACAGATTCCTGTAATCGCAGATATTCACTTCCAGCCTAAATACATCTTCGCTGCTATCGATGCAGGGTGCGCTGCTGTTCGCGTTAACCCTGGCAACATCAAGCAATTCGATGACAAGGTGAAAGAAGTTGCAAAGGCAGCAGGAGATGCTGGAATTCCGATTCGAATCGGTGTTAACGCTGGTTCTCTTGATCCGCGTCTTCTTAAGAAGTACGGCAAGGCAACTCCAGAAGCACTCGCTGAATCTGCTCTCTGGGAAGCATCACTCTTTGAAGAGCATGGCTTTAGCAACATTAAGATTTCAGTAAAGCATCACGACCCAGTGACGATGGTGAATGCATATCGCATCCTTGCGGCAAAGTGCGATTACCCATTGCACCTAGGCGTGACTGAAGCTGGCCCTATCTTCCAAGGCACCATTAAATCCGCAACAGCATTTGGAATTTTGCTTGCTGAAGGTATCGGCGACACTATTCGCGTCTCACTCTCAGCGCCTCCTGTTGAAGAAGTAAAAGTTGGAATCTCAATTCTCGAATCACTGAACTTGCGTCAACGTAAGCTCGAAATCGTCTCATGCCCCTCATGTGGTCGTGCACAAGTAGATGTCTACACACTTGCTGAAAAGGTTCAGGCAGGACTTCAAGGAATGACAGTTCCACTTCGTGTTGCAGTTATGGGATGCGTTGTTAACGGACCTGGCGAAGCGCGCGAGGCCGATCTCGGTGTCGCATCAGGAAACGGTAAAGGCCAGATCTTCGTTAAGGGTGAAGTCATTAAGACAGTTCCTGAAGCCCAGATCGTTGAAACTCTTATTGAAGAAGCTATGCGTCTTGCTGAAGAGATGGAAGCCGCAGGCGTTCCATCAGGAGAACCTTCCGTCACAACTTCGTAATAGTCAGGTAGGGTTCGCGTTATGTTGCGAATGTCCACTCTTTTCTTACGCACTTTGCGCGATGACCCAGCAGATGCTGAAGTTCCAAGCCATCGCCTCTTAGTTCGCGCTGGATATATCCGTCGTATCGCTGCTGGCGTTTACTCATGGCTTCCACTTGGCGTCATCACACTTCGCAATATCGAGAACATTGTTCGCGACGAGATGGATAAAGCTGGCTTTCAAGAGGTTCACTTTCCGGCGCTGCTGCCTAAGGATGCATATGAAACGACAGGCCGTTGGAACGATTACGGCCCAGATCTCTTCCGCCTTCAAGATCGCAAGGGCGCTGACTATCTTCTTGGGCCAACCCACGAAGAGATGTTCACCTTGATGGTTAAGGGCGAGTATTCATCATATAAAGATTTGCCGCTTGCTCTCTATCAAATTCAGACAAAGTACCGCGATGAAGCGCGTCCTCGTTCAGGAATTATCCGCGGTCGCGAATTTGTCATGAAAGATTCATACTCATTCGACCTTACTGATGAAGGTCTCGTCGAGTCATATATGCGCCATCGCGCGGCATACATCAAGACATTCGATCGTCTTCGCATGAAGTACAACATCGTCAGCGCAGTTTCGGGCGCAATGGGAGGATCCGCTTCCGAAGAGTTCTTAGCTCCTTGCGAGACCGGTGAAGATACCTACGTTCTCTGCGAAAAGTGTGGCTATGCAGCAAACGTTGAAGCGATGACAACTGTTGTTGCGCCAAGTGACGCATCAGGTGTTGCAGCTCTTGAAGTCTTTGATTCACCCAATACTCCAACGATCGACACACTCGTTGAACTTCTCAACGCAAAATTCGGTGGGGGATACGACGGGTCAATGACTCTCAAGAACGTCATGTTGATGGCAGATGAGACTCCCATCTCCGTTCTTGTTCCGGGCGATCGCGAAGTAGATCTCAAGCGCCTTCAAGCAAACCTCGCTGGTGTAAACGATATTCGCGTCTTCGAAGAACCAGATTTTGCAAAGTTCCCAGGGCTCGTTAAAGGTTATATCGGACCACAGGATGCAAAGAAGAACGGCATCACTGTCTATGCAGATCCACGTATCGCACCAGGTACCTCATGGGTAACGGGCGCGAATGCAAAAGATAAGCATGCTCGCAATGTTGTAAACGGTCGCGATTTCGAAGTCGATCACTACATCGAAGCAGCACAGATCAAGCAAGGTGATTCTTGTCCAAAGTGCGCAACGCCAGTGATCATTGATCGCGCTATCGAAATTGGCCATATCTTCCAACTTGGCCGCAAGTATGCAGATGCACTTGGTCTCACAGTTCTCGATCAGAACGGCAAGTCCCAAGTAGTCACTATGGGCTCGTATGGAATCGGTGTCTCTCGCGCCGTCGCAGCAATCGCCGAGCAGAGCTACGACGAAATTGGTCTCTCATGGCCAGTCGAGGTCGCTCCTGCAAAGGTTCACGTTGTTGCTACCGGCAAGGACGATGTTGTCTTTGAAACAGCCGAGAAGATTTCTGCAGATCTCGAATCACGCGGAATCAGCGTCATGATTGATGATCGCCGCGGAACTAGCCCTGGAGTTAAGTTCAAGGATGCCGAGCTCATCGGTATTCCTGTCATCGTTGTTGTCGGTAAAGCTCTCGAGCAAGGAAACGTTGAAGTTCGAGTCCGCAAGAGCGGTGAAAAGTCAGAAGTTGCAGTTGCTTCAGCTGTCGATTCGATTGCAGCGCTGCTACCGACTCTGAGCTAATGCTCGAAAATCTCTCTGCGATTAATCTCGCACTCCTTGGTCTAGCTATGTTTACCGCTGGCTTTGTCGATGCAATTGCAGGCGGGGGAGGGCTAATCCAGACCCCGGCGATGTTGCTCTCATTTCCTGACCGCAATCCAGTTGAAGTCGTAGCAACTTCCAAGACTGCAGCATTCTTTGGAACGACCACAGCGGCGATTAAATATCGTAAATCGATCAAGACTGACCCCAAGTTACTTGTTGCCATGGTAATTCCAGCTTTCATTGGAGCTGCGATTGGTGCGCACTTAGCATCGCAAATCTCTTCTGAGAGCTACAAAAGTTCAATTTTCTTCATCATGATTGCGATTTTCATTTACACCTTAGTCAAACCTGAACTCGGCAAGAACCACATTGAGAAGTACGAGCCACGAAAGCTAAAGATTATTGGTGGTATTGCAGCTTTCATTATTGGCTTTTATGACGGCCTTATCGGGCCCGGAACGGGAACAATGTTGATGATTGCCCTCGTAGCAATCATGGGCTTTGCCTTTGTCGGAGCATCTGCAATTGCCAAGGTTGTCAATGCAACTACAAACTTGGCATCCATCATCGTTGTGGGGATCACTATCGGCGTTATGTGGAAGCTCGGTTTGGTTCTCGGTGTTGCAAATCTTGCTGGGGGATATACAGGTTCACATATGGCGCTCAAGAAGGGTTCAGGGTTCGTCCGCATCTTCTATCTCATCGTGACAGCTCTGCTCATTATGCGACTTGGATACTCGCTCTACTTCGAGTAAAATTTTGCTTGCTCAACAACTGAATAACAATCGAATAGGACAAAAATAATGGCTTTGAAAGATCAAGTTTCTGAACACATTACGCCAGCGCTACACCAAGCTGGATACTTCCTTGAAGATGTAAATATTGTTTCTCCAGGACAGCACCGCATCGTCACAGTTATCGTCGATGGCGAGAGCGCTCTGAATCTTGATCAAGTCACCGTTGCATCCAAGCTTGTCTCTGAACTTCTCGATGACGCTACCTTTATGGGAGAGACTCCATTTACTCTCGAAGTTACCTCTCCTGGAATTGACCGCCCACTCACACTTCCGCGCCACTTCGCGAAGAACAATGACCGCCTTCTCAAAGTCACACAGACCGATGGCATCGTGGTGACAGGTCGAATTCTTTCCAATACCGATACAGAAGTCACGCTCACCGTTGCAGAGAAGAAAGAGACGAAGGAAGTCACAATCGCTCTGTCAGATATCAAACGCGCGCAAGTGGAGATTGAATTTAATCGCAAGGATGGAGATAAGTAATGGGCGTCGATATCTCAGCGCTCGTTCAGCTCACAGAAGCGAAGGGCATGCCGCTCGAACAACTTATTCAGATGATTGAAGCTGCTGTTCTCACCGCCTATACCGAGACACCTGAACCCAACCGTTATGCGCGCGTTCAGCTCGATCGCGAGACTGGCGATATCCAGATCTTCGTTCCAACATTTAACGAACTTGGCGAACGTGTTAGCGAAGATGTACTTGAAGTTGAAGGCTTTGATCGCATGGCAACATCGACTGCGCGTCAGACCATTAAACAGCAGATGCGCGCAACCAATGATGCTGAAATCGTCGGCGAATTTACGACATCTGTCGGAGACGTTATCTCAGGAATTATTCAACAAGGTCGCGATCCCAAGATGATTCATGTCAACCTAGGACGTATCGAAGGAAAGATTCCACCTCAAGAACAAGTTCCTGGCGAGGTCTATACACACGGCGAACGCATCAAATGTTTCGTTGTTGAGGTAAAGCAAGGACTTAAGGGTCCCGAAATCATGTTGTCTCGAAGCCACCCAGGACTTGTGAAGCAACTCTTTGCTCTTGAAGTCCCTGAAATCAAAGATGGAATCGTTGAAATTATGGGCGTATCTCGTGAAGCGGGACATCGCACAAAGATTGCGGTGCGTTCTCTTCGCGCTGGCGTTTCACCAAAGGGCTCACTGATTGGGCCGCTTGGTGCACGATCTCGTGCAGTCATGGATGAACTCAATGGCGAGAAGATCGATATCGTCGATTTCGATGAAGATCCAGCGAAGTACGTTGCACATGCACTTGCTCCAGCAAAGGTAAGTAGCGTGACTATCGTTGATGAACTTTCTCGTTCAGCAAAGGTGGTTGTTCCTGATTACCAACTCTCATTAGCTATCGGCAAAGATGGACAGAATGCCCGTCTTGCGGCGCGACTTACCGGCTGGCGAATCGATATCCATCCAGATAC
>WLKV01000090.1 GCA_009701085.1 Actinomycetota bacterium
ATGCCGGGCTTCGGACGCAAGGCGGTCCAGATTGCTCTTGCTGGAATCTATGATCTTCAGCAACACCTCGATGATGTCGTAGCTCCAGTTCTTCGTGCGTGGAATGTCTTCGAACGCTCCGATCTTTCCGGCGATGGTCTCAAGGCGCGTGAAGAGCTCGCTGCATTTATGGATACGACCTACAAAGCAGCTGCAACATTTAACGATAAGCGCGAAGTTCACTTCGAGCGTCAGATTGCGCGCGGCATTCAACCAATTCGCATCACTGACTAAAGCTCAAATAAGATAGGCGCCATGACGCGCACATATTTAGTTGAGACCTACGGGTGTCAGATGAATGTGCACGATTCCGAACGAATCGCCGGTTTGTTGGATGAAGCTGGCTATCTACCCGTTCCCGAAGGTCAACAAGCTGACATTGTTGTTTTCAATACATGTGCAGTTCGCGAAAATGCTGACAATAAACTCTATGGAAATTTGAGCTTCTTAGCACCTATCAAGAAGAAGAATCCTGCAATGCAAATTGCAGTCGGTGGATGTCTTGCCCAGAAGGATCAATCAATCATTCTCAAAAAGGCACCTTATGTGGATGTTGTCTTTGGTACTCACAACGTGGGCTCATTGCCAGTGTTGCTCGAGCGCGCCCGTATTGAAGAAGAGTCACAAATCGAAATCCTTGAAGCTCTTGAGCACTTCCCATCCACGCTACCCGCCCGACGTTTCTCGGCCTTCACTTCATGGGTCTCTGTCTCTGTTGGATGCAATAACACCTGTACTTTCTGCATCGTTCCGACTTTGCGAGGGGTTGAAAAGGATCGACCTGCAGCGGATGTGCTTACCGAGATGCGCGCGCTCGTTGAGCAAGGCGTCATTGAAATTACTCTGCTTGGTCAGAATGTGAATGCCTACGGAGTTGAGTTCGGTGACCGAGGGGCCTTCGCTAAGCTCTTGCGCGAAGCGGGCAAGATTGATGGATTAGAGCGCGTGCGCTTTATGTCTCCTCATCCGCGCGATTTCACCGATGATGTCATCGAAGCTATGGCCGAGACGCCTAATGTGATGCCGCATCTTCATATGCCGTTGCAATCTGGTTCTGATGCAATTTTGCAGACGATGCGACGTTCTTACCGCACCGACAAATACTTGGGCATCCTTGACCGTGTTCGGTCAGCAATGCCTCATGCAATGATCACAACCGACATCATCGTTGGCTTCCCTGGAGAAACCGAAGAGGATTTTCAAGGAACTCTCGAAATCGCAACCAAGGCGCGCTTCGCCGCCGCCTACACCTACAAGTATTCAATCCGCCCAGGAACTCCGGCAGGTGCGATGGAGAACCAAGTTCCTGAAGATGTAGTGGGAGAGCGATATACGCGTCTTCATGAGCACCAACAAAAAATTTCTCAATCCGTCAACGAAGAAGCGATCGGTACAACCCATCGCGTAATGGTCTCCGAAATTGAGGGCCGTCGCGACGAAGTTCGATCTCGAATGACTGGTCGTTCTGAAGATTTCCGCCTCGTTCACTTCAGCAGTAATACTGATGCTCGCCCAGGTGACTTTGTCGATGTAAAGATTGCTGAAAGTTCAGCCCACTATTTGATTGGTGATGCTGTTGGCGTTCATCGAACTCGTGGGGGAGATGCTCATGCAGCGCGTACAGCTCCTGCTTCTACATCCCTCGGAATTCCAACGGTAAGAAAGTGAACCGGGTGATTGTGATCTGTGGTGCAACAGCTACAGGAAAAAGCGATATCGCTATAGAGATTGCTCAAGAGCTAGGCGCTGAGATCATCAACGCTGACTCCATGCAGCTCTACCGCGGAATGGATATCGGCACTGCGAAATTGCCTGAAGAGGAGCGTGGTGGAGTTACACATCACCTTCTTGATGTCCTCGATGTGAATCAAGACTCGACCGTTGCTTGGTATCAAGAACATGCTCGCGCTGCGATTACAGAAATTCATAACCGCGGCAAAGATGCAGTGATTGTCGGAGGTACTGGCCTCTATATCAAAGCAATTCTCGATGATCTCAATTTTCCTGATACAGATCCGGAAGTTCGTGCAAAGCTTGAGGCAGAAGCTGAAGAATTTGGTGCTGCATCGCTCTTCGCTCGTCTTGAAGAGTTAGATCCGGCAGCAGCGCTGGCAATAGATCGTGCAAATACTCGGCGCATCATTCGAGCTCTAGAAGTCATTGAGATTACTGGTCAACCATTCACGGCAAACCTTCCCAGAGAAGATAGCTCGCGCTATCCAGATGCACTTCAATTTGGGCTAGTCATGGATCGCGAGCACTTACGCGAGAGAATAGATTTGCGCGTAGATCGCATGTGGGATGCTGGTTTTGTCGATGAGGTAGACCAGTTAATTGCTCGAGGAATTCGTGAAGGTGCAACGGCTCAACGCGCCCTTGGATATGCCCAAATCATTGCAATGCGTGATGGAACCATGACCGAGAACGAAGCAAAGGAAGATACTAAGCGAGCTAGTCGCCAATATGCCCGCCGCCAAGAGACCTGGTTCTCGCGTGATGCGCGTATTCAATGGGTCGCTCAACATCAACCACGTCTTGAAACTATCCTCCAGAAGATAAACTCATAACATCATGACCAATCCTGTTATCGGCACATACGGCCACGGAACCGAGAACGACTTCGTGCTGGTCTATGACCCAGAAAACTCATTCACGATTTCAGGGGCTCAAATTTCTGCGATTTGTAACCGCAGTACTGGGATCGGTGCAGATGGATTTATCCGCATTACAAAAGCCGACGGCAAGTGGTTTATGGATTACCGAAATGCCGATGGATCAATCGCTGAGATGTGCGGCAATGGAATTCGTGTGATGGCTAAATATCTCGTTACTCGGGATATTCAACCTGAAGGAATCTTCGCAATTGATACTCGTGCTGGAATAAAGCATCTTCGTGTCCCACGCGAAGGAGATATCTCGGTCAATATGGGCCATGTCACCGATGAGATGGAAGAGGTAGAGGCGACCAATAATGGTCATACCTGGACTGGCTTCAATATCAATGTAGGTAACCCGCACGCAGTTGTCTTTGTCGAATCGATAGAAGATATTGGCTCACTCGCTGATGCACCTTTAGTTTCACCTGCCTCTTCATATCCTGAAGGCGTCAACGTTGAATTTGTAGAAATTTTGCCGAACTTCGAAGCGAAGATGCGCGTTCACGAACGCGGAAGTGGCGAAACACGATCTTGTGGAACTGGCACCTGTGCAGTGGCGCTGGCTGCAACGCTGAAGACAAATGGAAAACTTCCTTCACGATGGACTATCTACCCTCCTGGCGGTCGCCTCATCGTTGATATCGATGGACATTCGAATGCAACTCTGACGGGACCTGCTCTCATCCTCGAAGATCACGACCTCACAAAGTACTTGGCGTAATGGCTGAAGACGGTTACGACAAGCTTTTCGACGAACTCCTTCGCGAGAGTGCACGCGTTGCAGCAGATTTTGATTACGACGAGAGTGATTTTCAAGAGAACGATCAGCAAGAGCTTTCCGATCGTAATGCGCTCAGGCGTATCAAAGGTTTCTCTACTGAATTACAAGATATTTCTGAGGCCGAATATCGCCAATTACAGTTAGAGCGCGTTGTTCTAGTAGGTGTCTGGACAGAGGGAACTGCTGAAATGGCAGATAACTCGATGGCAGAACTAAAAGCACTGGCAGAAACTGCTGGCTCTGAAGTTCTCGATGCGCTGATTCAGCGTCGAGATAAACCAGATCCGGCAACATATATCGGTTCAGGAAAGCTCGTTGAACTTCGCCAAATAGTTGTAGCAACAGGCGCCGATACCGTGGTCTGCGATGGTGAACTTTCGCCAGCACAGTTACGAACTTTGGAAGATAAGTTAAAGGTCAAAGTTGTCGATCGTGTAGCTCTTATCCTCGATATCTTC
>WLKV01000091.1 GCA_009701085.1 Actinomycetota bacterium
AGCGAAAATTCAAATGTCTGCTCGGGAGAGCCTGTCTGAGAGAAGAAATTTCCATCAAGTGCGATTTGATTGATGACGTCATAAGAGTATAAATCTCCGAGAATGACCTCTGCAATCTCATGCGTAAACTCTTGTACTACCGAGAGAGAAGTGATCAGTGATCTAGTTTCCTCATCCAGCGATTCAATAACTGAAGTTGCCAGCGCTCTAAGCGGCTCTACCTGGGAAGAGACTAACTTCTCAAAGTCAACGGGTTTCTTATTCTTCGCAACTTGATGCATAAGCATGGTGACTGCCGCAGGCCATCCATGCGCAGCTTCAAGCGACTTTCGAATCTCGCAATCGTCGTAATTTATTTTATGCATTGTGGCAAGGGCTGATATTTCCGATTCAGAGAAAGCAAGATCAGAAGGTCCGATTACGGAGAGTGGGCCTCGAGAAGAAAAGGTTGCATACACAGTTTCAATAGAGTCGCGACGTATTGTGACAAATTGAATGTTGGGCGGAAACTGCTCTACGAGACGAACAGCGATATCGACATCCCGAGATGTGTGCTCGCGCAGGTTATCTATGATGAAAATGAATTCTTTTCCTATAGCCAGTAATTCATTTCCCCACCGACGCACTATTTCAACAGGGCGCACCCCGGGTTCAGCTTCGAACCAAGGCGCAAAGTTGGGAATTATATTTCTTGTTGCTTGTACGAATAGAGCAGACATATCTGCAATTGAATCGCTCTCGGTAATTGTTAGCCAGATAACTCGATCTCGATTTGCGAGCGCCCACTCTGCAACGAGAGATGTCTTTCCATAGCCCGCAGGCGCGATTAACACTGTGGTGCTGGGTGAAGGATTTTCAAGGAGGGGAAAGAGGTGTTTGCGAGATAAATAATTTGGCGGAAGTGTTGGAATTAAAGTGCGGGAAAGAGTGACCCCCGAAGTTACTTCGAACTCAGAGGTCTTCTCACCCTTCTTCACTGCCATGGTGTTAGGGTGATACAGAGTTGGGGTTAATGGAAGTGAAAATCACCCTTATAGGGGTGAGATAACGCGGTGATTCTTACGCGTGATTTACAGCGTTGCAAAGCCTTCAGCAAGAACGCCCAGAGCATCCTTGAGAAGTTCTTCGCTGATGACCAGCGGAGGTAAAAAGCGAATCACATTTCCGTATGTGCCTGCAGTCAGGATTAGCACACCCTTGCTCTGGCAGTACTTGATGACCTTAGCCATCGCCTCAGGATTTGGATCCTTGGTACCAGCATGAACAAGTTCGATAGCAACCATTGCACCGCGACCGCGAACTTCGCCGATGATTGGGTACTGAGCTTTAAGAGCGTTAAGAGAGTCGACAAGGATTGTGCCGATGTGTGCAGCGCGATCGACGAGCTTCTCTTCTTCAATAGTTTCAATAACCGCAAGGGCTGCAGCACAGACGACAGGGTTTCCACCGTATGTTCCGCCGAGTCCACCTACGTGGGATGAATCCATAATTTCAGCGCGAGCAGTCACTGCAGCAAGTGGCATTCCGCCAGCGATTCCCTTTGCAGAGATGATCATGTCTGGCTCCATATTTTCATGCTCAACAGCAAACATCTTGCCGGTGCGAGCAAAGCCTGACTGAACTTCATCAGCGATAAAGACAATTTTGTTTTCAGTAGCGAACTTTTGAAGTCCCGGCATAAATCCAACAGGTGGAACGATAAATCCACCTTCGCCGACAACGGGTTCGATCAAGATCGCTGCAACGTTATGTGCACCAATCTCTTTCTCAATCTTTGAAATCACTGCAGCAAGTGAATCTTCAGCAATAGTGGCTAGGTTGCCGTTATAGCGATATGAGTAAGGCATTGGCATGCGATAGATCTCGTTAGCAAATGGACCGAATCCATCCTTATAAGGAATGTTCTTTGCAGTAAGTCCCATAGTGAGGTTTGTACGGCCGTGATACGCATGTTCGAAGACAACGATTGCTGGGCGCTTTGTGTAGTGACGAGCAATCTTGATTGCATTCTCAACAGCTTCTGCACCTGAGTTTTGCAAGATTGACTTCTTCTTAAACTTTCCTGGTGTCAGGCGATTAAGCGCTTCGCAGACTTCGATGTAACCCATATAAGGAACAGTTGTGAAGTTGGTATGCGTAAAGTTTGCAACAGCTTCTTGAACTGCCTTTACAACGCGGGGTGCGGAGTTTCCAACGTTTACAACGCCAATACCTGAACCCATATCGATGATTCGGTTGCCATCGATATCTTCAATAATTGCATCGTGTGCGCGGCTGACAATCACCGGCATCGCAGTTCCTAGTCCCCCAGATACAGCCTCTTTACGTCGCTGCATCGCTGCAGTTGATAGTGGCCCTGGAATCTCAGTGGCCAAGTGGCGTGATTGTGGGAGGGGGTCCTTTGATGTCATGGTGAAAGTCTAAGCCCATCATTTTCTTCTGCGAGCCGAAGTACTGCTCGGTACAAGTTAGGCTTGCCACATGAGCAAACTTCGAGAGAACGCGCCTCTTCTTGATGCCTATCTCTCTTACTTCGAGAGCGCTCGAACTCCTTTCACGATTCCGGGCCACAAGCAGAAGACAAGCGCTCTCGATGCAGGTTTGGGCGCCGTTGTTGATTCCGATACTCCGCTCTACGGTGGCCTCGATGAAATCAAATTAACCAATCAGACCCTAAAGAAAGCTGAGGCCCTGGCGGCGAAGTTGTGGGGCGCTGACTATGCGCGCTTCTCAACCGGAGGTTCTACCCACGCCAATCAAGCGATCATCTTCGCTCTCGGAAAGCCTGGCGACAAAGTTGCTGTCTCGCGTACCGCTCACCGTTCTGTTTTAAGCGCACTCGTTCTTGCAGGACTCGAACCAATCTGGATGTCACCCGAGATTGATGAAGCAACAGGAGTTCCTATAGGAATCGGAATTGCAGAATTAAAACGTGCGCTCATTGAAAAACCAATTGCAGTTCTGCTGACTGAACCTGGTTACCTTGGAACAATTTCAGATCTTCCTGTACTTATTGAAGCAGCGCATGCAGTAAGTGTTCCCGTGATTCTCGATGCGGCATGGGGCGGACACTTTGGATTCCACGCAGACCTTCCACGCCACGCATTCCAAGTTGGTGCCGATGCACTTATAACCAGCACACATAAGGCGCTTCCTGGTTACAGCGCCTCTGCTCTATTGCTTGCACGCACCACTTTGCTAAGCGCTGAACGCCTTGAACAGAGCTTTGAAACTACTCATACAACTTCACCTGCTGGTGCACCTCTTGCATCAATCGATGGAGTTCGTGCACTTCTTGAAACTCGAGGCGAAGAACTGATTGGCAAGCTTCTCAACAATATTCACAGATTTAAAGAGATGGTGCAGGCCGAATTTGCTCTGCCTATTTTTCTCTATCCATCTGATTTTCCAGCAGGGCGCTTTGATCCATCGAAGATAGTTCTTCGAGTTCAGCAACTTGGCGCATCAGGCGTAGAAATTGAACAAGATCTGCAAGCTAAGGGAATCCGCGTTGAGATGGCCGATCGCGACACCATCGTCTTCCTTGCAACGATTGCAGATACCGAAGCTGACTTTGATGCGCTAGCTGATGCACTTATTCCAATTCTAAAGAAGCGCCAAGAACAACGTCGCGAAAGTGCAACTGCTCTGAGCTGGTCTGTTGTTCCACAACGCGCCACTTCGATGCGAGACGCGTACTTCGCTGAAACTGAGATGGTCTCTGCCGCAAATGCCGTCGGACGAATCTCTGCAGATTTGATTGCGCCTTATCCACCGGGCGTTGCAGTCGTGGCTCCAGGTGAACTTCTTACCCAACAGATAGTTGAGGGGCTTAGCGCATCCCGTGCTGCAGGAGTTCGAATTGCTTATGCAACCGATTCAAC
>WLKV01000092.1 GCA_009701085.1 Actinomycetota bacterium
AGTCCAGCGATTGTCTCGGCGACAAGAATTCCTTCTTGGAAACCAACGTGTGCAAGCTGAAGAGTTGGAATGATGTCACCGACAGCGAAGATGCCAGGGATATTTGTGCGGCAGTGGTCATCGACGGTGATGTATCCGCGATCCATTGCAATACCGACTTCTTGGTAGCCAATTCCATCTGTGACCGGGCCACGGCCCACAGAGACAAGAAGTACATCGGCTGTGAACTCGCGTCCATCTTCAAGAGTGACCGTGACGCCATTGGCATCTACGCGATGAGATTTAAAACGAACTCCGAGCTCAAAGTTGATTCCACGCTTGCGGTATGCGCGCTCTAGAAGCTTGCTTGAAGATTCATCTTCCAACGCGATGAGATGCGGAAGACCTTCGATAATTGTTACTTCTGCTCCAAAAGATTTCCATACAGATGCGAATTCGCATCCGATAACTCCACCACCCAGAACGATCGCACTCTTTGGAACGTAGCCAAGAGAAGTTCCGTGATCTGAAGTGATAACGCGCTGACCATCGATGTCGAGGCCAGGAAGTGTGCGAGCGTATGAACCAGTAGCAAGAACGATGTTCTTTCCTACGTATTGAGTTCCATTGACTTCGACAGTGTTATTAGAAACGAGGCGTCCGCTACCTTCGACGAATGTAATGCCACGAGATTTAACGAGACCTTGCAAACCTTTATAGAGACCGGCGATAACTCCATCTTTATAGGAGTTCACTCCGACCATATCGATTGAGTTGAAAGTGGCATTTACTCCAAATTGCGCAGATTCGCGTGCGCTATCTGCAACTTCACCTGCGTGAAGGAGAGCCTTTGTAGGAATACATCCGCGGTGAAGGCATGTTCCGCCGACCTTATCTTTCTCGATGAGAGCAACTGAAAGTCCAAGCTGCGCTCCACGAAGAGCTGCTGCATAGCCGCCGCTTCCGCCGCCGAGAACTACGAGATCAAAATCTGCCACCGAGATACTCCTTCGCAAGTGAGCCCTCTTTGAAATGAGCTCAACAGTCGTATCTTGCCAGCCTAGGCGGGTGATTGCATAACGCGGTTAGGCGCTAGCAGCCACTGCCAGCTGAACGAG
Organism: Actinomycetota bacterium; assembly: GCA_009701085.1. Taxonomy (GTDB): domain Bacteria; phylum Actinomycetota; class Actinomycetes; order Nanopelagicales; family Nanopelagicaceae; genus Planktophila; species Planktophila grossartii. The sequence goes on from WLKV01000092.1 coordinate 1,098, forward strand.
AGAGCGAAGAGCCACACCAGTTCCGCCGACCGGGGTATATCCGTGGGGCTGGCTCTCGTTATAGGCAGGACCTGCAATATCCAGGTGCAGCCATGGGAGTTCATCTGAGACGAAATCTTTGAGGAACAAGCCGGCAACGAGCATTCCGCCCATGCGTTCGCCGATATTTGCGAGGTCAGCAACCGGTGAATCTAAAGAAGCGCGAAGTTCGACAGGAAGTGGCATCGGCCAGAACGCTTCACCTGTCTCTTTTGTCACATCCATAAAGTGAGATGAAAATTCTGGATTATTTGTCATCACAGCGCTCGTACGAGTTCCCAGTGCAACAACTTGAGCACCAGTCAATGTTGCGACATCGACTATGCCATCGAGATCCTTTGTCTCTTGAGCGCGCACAAGTGCATCACCGAGAACGAGACGACCTTCAGCATCTGGGTTGAGAACTTCAACTGTCTTTCCACCGTACATAGTGATGACATCACTCGGACGTGTTGCAGTATCACTCACCATATTTTCAGCAAGTGGCGCCCATGCTTCGATGGCAACTGGCAATTTGAGAAGTGCAATCGCAATCGTTGCAGCGCACACAGCCGCTGCTCCGCTCATATCTGACTTCATCGCTTCCATACCAAGAGCTGGCTTCAGTGCAAGTCCACCTGTATCGAAGGTAATTCCCTTACCAACAAATGCATACTTCTTCTTCGCTTTCGCACCTTTGGGAGAGTACGAGACGTGGAGAAGTCGTGGTGGATTTGCTGAACCTTGTCCAACGCCGATGATTCCGCCATAACCTTTCGAACGTAATTGTGAATCAGTCATCACTGAGACCTTGAGACCAGCAGATGCTCCGCCAGCTTTCTTAACTGCATCTGTGATTGCCTTACAGAAAGTCTCGGGGGTGAGATGGCTTGGGGGAGTATTGATGAGATCGCGTACCAAATTTGTATAAGTTCCAATAATCTCTGCTGATTTAGCAAGAGCTTTCACATCAGCTTTTCCAGCAAGATCTGAGTGGATAGTGATTGATTTCAGCGGAGCCTTTTGTGCGCTCTTGGTTGAACCTCTAAATTGGTCGAAGAGGTATGAGCCCAGTGCAGCGCCTTCAGCAATCGCCTTTACACCTGCTGCGCTCTTTGCGGGAAGCGAGAAAGTGGCACTTGAATTTCCAGCCAATGCGCGAGCTGCAGCACCTGCTGCACGTCGTAGAACTTCATGATCGTAATTCGCTGAAGCCTTTCCAAGACCTGTGAAGACAATAAGGCGAGTAGAGGTGCTTGGAACCTTTATAACTTCATCAGCTTTTCCTGTGGCGCCCAAATCTGAGAGGGCCTGCATAAGAACTTTGGTATCAATTGCGAGGTCTCCAGATTCAATCTGTAGAGATGTTGCTCCTGCCTTTGTGGATTTAGAACTCTTAGAGGCCAACCCCACGACCAACACATCATCTTTAACAATTCCGTCTGAAAGGCGGATCGTGGTCATGGCGACTCCTCTAGCTATCACTGAATAGGTTCAAATCACTCTGCCGTAACTGCGCAGATGCGAGGTCGTAAGTGTAAGTTGTTGCTGTGAAAAACTCACCTTTGCATCAGAAACATATAGACCTCCAGGCCAAGATGGCCGATTTCGGAGGCTGGTTGATGCCAATCGAATATCCAGGAGCTGGCGTCCTCGCTGAGCACACTGCTGTTCGTGAACGGGTGGGACTCTTCGATGTCTCACATTTAGGAAAGGCGAGCGTCAAAGGCGATGGCGCGCTCGAATTCCTCAATGCAATGTTTACCAATGATCTCAATCGCATTGTCGATAGCAAGGCTCAATACACCTTGCTCTGCAATCCTGATGGCGGTGTCGTGGATGACCTCATCGCGTATCGAAATTCAGATTCAGATTTCTTCCTGATTCCCAATGCATCAAACACGACAGATGTTGTCAGGGTTCTCAATGAGAACGTTCCTTCGGGAATATCGGTAACTAATCTCCACGAAAGTTTTGCAGTGCTCGCTCTTCAAGGTCCTCAAGCAGTCGAAGTCATTCGCAGCTTAGGAATTAATCCAACAATGGATTACATGGCATTTGCTCATGTCTCTATCGCCGGCTGCGATGTCATTCTCTGTCGTACTGGTTACACCGGCGAGCACGGATATGAATTAGTCCCAACCTGGAGCGATGCGCCTGTTGTCTGGGATGCACTCGTTGAAGCGATGAAGCCTTTCGACGGACTCATTTGTGGTCTAGGAGCTCGTGACACATTGCGCACCGAGATGGGTTATCCGCTTCACGGCCATGAACTCTCTCTAGAAATTTCTCCAGTGCAGGCAAGTGCTGGCTGGGCGATCGGGTGGAAGAAAGAAAGTTTCCGAGGTTCTGATGTTCTGCAATCTCAGAGAGAAGCCGGAACAGTTCGAACTCTCAAAGCCTTGAAATCCAATGACCGTGGAATCCCACGCGCAGGAATGGCGGTCAAGGCAGCTGATGGACGCGAAATCGGCGTAGTAACAAGCGGAACTTTCTCACCCTCATTGAAAGTTGGCATTGCGCTAGCGCTCCTTGATCCTGAGTACGCAGTAGGAGATTCAGTCACCATCGACGTTCGCGGACGCGAATCTTCGGCGACGATTGGCTCGCTGCCTTTTGTACCTTCACATGTTCGATAAATTCAATCGGAGTTAAGAAAGCTGCTCGCGTATGGGCTCGACGAAGAGTCTGAAGAATTGGTTTTCCAGCAATCGTAATGAGCGAAGCAGTAAATACAGCGCGCGGAATATCCCAGGCCAT
>WLKV01000093.1 GCA_009701085.1 Actinomycetota bacterium
GACCCAAATGGGGATCCTGTTGGCAAGGTGCGCGATGCTGTCGCGACCCTTCGTTCAAATAATCAATCTCCCCGCATCCTTGGATTAGTTGTAGAAGTTCCTCTACGCCGTCGCGTCTTTGTTCCGATTACTCGTGTGACTTCTATCGAGTCAGGAGCGGTTGTCATTACCGGTCTTCTCAACATGCGTCGCTTTGAAACTCGCGCAGGTGAGATGTTAGTTCTCGGTGATTTACTCGACCGCACAATTTCACTTGTCGAAAATGACGAAAGCGTTCTTGTTGAAGATATGGGCATGGAGCAGAACCGCACCGGCGATTGGCTCATCACTCGTGTTCACATTATGCGTAAGGGACGTGGTCTTCGTCGCAAGGGTGCAACGTCAACAGTGACATGGGAAGAAGTCACCGGCTTTGCACAACACGAATCCAACCAAGGCGTCTCCAACTTACTTTCAACTCTCAGTAATCTTCGCGCAGCAGATTTAGCTGCAGTAATTCAAGATCTCGCTCCTAAACGTCGCGTCGAAGTTGCCCGCGCACTTGATGACGAGCGCCTGGCAGATGTTCTTGAAGAGATGGATGAATCAGAGCGGGTAGCTCTCTTAGCAGAGCTCGAAGGCGAACGCGCGGCCGATGTTCTTGAAGAGATGGATCCTGATGATGCTGCCGACTTGCTCCGTGAAATTGGAGAAGAGCGCGCTCAAGAATTGATCGGTCTCATGGATCCTGAAGATGCTGAAGATGTTCTGCGTCTGATGACCTATGAAGATTATTCAGCAGGCGGAATGATGACGACTGAGCCAATTGTGATGTCTGCTGATTACACAGTTGCTGATGCTCTTGCAGCCGTCCGTCAGAGCGAAATTTCACCTGCTCTTGCCTCTCAGGTATTTATCGCCCGACAGCCACTCGAAACACCTACGGGTCGCTTCATTGGAATGGTTCATTATCAGCGACTATTGCGCGAACCACCTTCAACTCTTCTAGGTTCTATCGTCGATACCAATACGCAGGGCGTTAATCCCGACGCATCATTGCATGCAGTTTCGTCATACTTAGCAAGCTATAACTTGCTCTCACTGCCTGTTATCGATGCCAATGATCGCCTCTTGGGCGCAGTTACTGTCGATGACGTGCTCGATCACTTATTGCCTACAAACTGGCGCCACGATCATCGAGATTCAGCTGCAACCACAGCTGCGCTCGAGAGCATCGATACTAATTTTTCTGAGAATTTCACCGAGGAGGTGTAACGATGGCACGCAACTTTGGTTTGGATACACCGCGCGAAACACGTCGTTCGCTCCGCGGAAATATCGATCCAGAAACTTTCGGTCGTCTCTCTGAGCGCTTCGCGCGTTTCTTAGGAACGGCACGTTTCTTGGTCTACATGACAGCATTTGTTGTCAGCTGGGTTCTCTGGAACACCTTGGCTCCACACGATATTCGCTTTGATAAATACCCATTTATCTTCCTTACGCTGATTCTCTCTCTTCAAGCGTCTTATGCAGCTCCGCTGATTTTGCTTGCACAGAATCGTCAAGCTGACCGAGATCGCATTGCGCTCAATGAAGATCGTGCACAAAATGCTCGAAGCATCGCCGACACTGAATATCTGACTCGCGAGCTTGCAAGCCTTCGCATTGCCTTGGGTGATGTCGCTACTCGCGATTACCTACGTAACGAACTTGGAGATCTTGCAAAAGAGATTGTTGAAGAGTTACGCAAGCCCGAGTCTGACGCCAAGTAAAGACTTTTCGCGCACGATTAGCTGAGAAACAATTGCCTCAATCGCTTTTGCGCTTGGGCTCTCTGGCGCTGATACAACTACCGGCGCACCAGCATCTCCACCTTCGCGCAGATCTGGGCTAAATGGAATCTTGCCGAGAAGCGGCACATCTGCGCCAACCAACTGTGAAAGTCGACGAGATGTTTCTTCTCCCCCACCTTCGCCGAAGAGCGATGTAAGTTCGCCGCACTTCGCACATGGATATGCAGACATATTTTCGATGACGCCAATAACACGCTGATGAATTTGGTGCGCAATTCGTCCTGCGCGTTCAGCTACCTCTGCGGCAGCAACTTGTGGCGTTGTGACAACAACAATCTCTGAAGATGGAACCAGTTGGCCGAGCGAAATTGCAAGATCGCCGGTTCCGGGCGGAAGATCGATATAGAGAAGGTCGAGATCGCCCCAATAAGCATCAGATAAGAGTTGCTCTAAGACTCTGTGAAGAAGTGGGCCACGATATGCAATTGCATCGGTGCGCTCGGGCTTAAACATCTCCATCGAGACAGTCTTTACACCGAATGATTCGAGCGGGATAAACATCTGATCAATCGCAGTTGGGCGCTGACCAATAAGGCCCATCAGGCGTGGGATTGAGTGGCCATAGACATCAGCATCGAGGATTCCCACACGCAAACCTTTTTGGGCAGAGGCAACGGCAAGGTTGGCTGTGAGAGAAGATTTTCCGACACCGCCTTTACCTGATGCGACGCCGATAACTCGGGTCAGCGAATCTTTCTGAGCAAAGGAGATGAAACTTTCGCGGCCATTGCGGAGCAACTTCTTAATATTGGCGCGCTGTTCTTCATCCATCACGCCGAAGGTGATTTCAACAGCAGAGATACCTTCAACAGCCGTTACTGCTGTATCGATATCTTTCTGAAGACGATCCTTCATGGGACATCCAGAGATAGTTAAAAGGATTTCCAGCTTCGCTGTAGAGCCAGTGATCTCGACTGCTTTGACCATGCCTAGTTCAGGGAGCGCGCGATGGAGTTCAGGGTCTTGAACTGTTGCGAGAGCGGCATGTACTAATTCAAGTGTTGTCATAGAAGATCTGGGTCAATCTTGCTGACAAATTTCGCCTTCGCGGGCTTTTCGTTCTCATCAAGAACGCTCGATAGCTGCTTTTGAAGGAATGTCTTCGGGTTGAGATCAGTGGGCTTGAGATCTTCAAAGCCTGGACCAAGGTTCTCTTTGAGTTCATTGGTAGCTGATGTCGCCATCTCGCGAACTTTCTTTACAAACTTTGCGGCATCGACTGCGAAATTCGGCAGGCGTTCAGGGCCAATGAGAATCATTGCAAGAACTGCGAGTCCGATTATCTCGCCGGCGCCAAAGTCAAAGAACATAGTGAGTGAACCTTACTCTGCTACTTGCCTGCCGTCAGCGTCATAGTTGCGGTCTTAACTTCCTTGCCGCGAGTAAAAGTGACTTCGATGGTATCGCCAACATTCTGCGCTCGAATAGCAACGATGAGCTCTTCCGGAGATGTGATAGCGCGTCCATCGATCGAAGTGATGATGTCTCCTGCTTTCATGCCAGCCTTTGCAGCTGGTCCGCCCGCAAGGATTGCCTTTGCATTCTTTGCGATGAGAGCGCCATCACCTGAGTAATTCATATCAACGGAGATTCCCATCACTGGATAGGTAGCTTTTCCGTTCTTTATCAACTGATCTGCTGTCTTGCGCGCCTGATTGATAGGAATTGCAAAACCTAATCCGATAGATCCGGTCTGAGAGTTAAAGTTCGAACCCAGTGATGCGATAGCCGAATTAACGCCAATGACTGCACCTGTGGCATCGACGAGCGGCCCACCTGAATTTCCTGGGTTAATTGCTGCATCAGTTTGAAGGGCATTGATAAATGAGTTCTCTTCACTAGATTCGCCAGCGGTAACGGCGCGATCTTTAGCGCTGATAATTCCAAGTGTCACTGTTCCCGTTAAACCCAATGGTGAGCCAATTGCAATAACTGAATCTCCAACCGCCACCTTGTCGCTATCGCCAAATTGAAGTGCTTTGAGTGATGCGCCAATGATTTTGA
>WLKV01000094.1 GCA_009701085.1 Actinomycetota bacterium
CTCATCTTGATTGTGATTACAGGGTTCTTCTTTGAAACCTTATTCTGAGGCGTAATCGTCACCTTCGTTACTGCGCTTGCCCCCGTGGTGCTGATGGCAAGAAAAGCGATTGAAAGAACTGCTACTAATTTCTTCAAAATCTTCTCCAGTTTCACTAAGTATCTAAGAGGAGGATATTTGGAGCCAGTTAAATCTTTATTCGACAACCTAATGTGAACTGTCAGGAAAGATGCGAGGTAAGTCTCAGTGAGGGGTTGAAAGCCAAGAGCGCGTTACAAGTCTGTGCATCAAAATTCCATTGATCAAGAACATCACAGCCATGATGATCCAACCTCTTTGACCCAAAGTAATGGCCATCAAGGTAACAAAAGCAGGGCCAAGAGTTCCACCGAGACCCCAACTTAACGACCAGACACCTTGGTATTGACCTTGATGTTTCTCATCGGCTAATCCAAAACCGATACTCCATGAACCAGCAGAGCCAATGAGCTCGCCGTATACATGAACAGCGGATGCAAGGACCAATATGGCACTTGCTGTTACCGCACTAACGCCATGCGACATTGAATAGAGAATGCAGGCGATTGAGATCGCAAGGCTTGCCCGGCGATAAAGCTTTGCGCCGGCAAATACAGGGCCACTCCCTTTGCTCGCTGCTACCTGAAAGAGCATTACGGCGACAGTGTTAACCATCATGATGACCGAGACCCACCAACGGGGAGCGGTGGTCTCTCGTACTACCCACAATGGAATTGCAACAGATTGCAGAACGAAGTGAAGTGAGTTGATGGCGTTGAGCGCCGTTGCTCCTAAGAAGCGCTTATCGCGTAACGCTTGGAAAGATATCGGTTCACCGCGTTCCACGGTGGGCTGCATATATGGCATCTTGCGGAATACATAGCCGGCGAGAATAAAAGTCACTGCATCTCCCGCAAGGAGAAGTTGATAAGCAATGGGTGTGTTGATCGCTAGCGCAATGCCGGCGAATACAGTTCCGAGGGAAATTCCGAAGTTAGTCACAGCTCTTTGATATGCACGAATTGCAACGCGTTCTTCGCCTTCGCCTAGCTTCGCGATGGTGGCCATGCGCATGGTCTGCGAAATATTGCCGAGAATTCCCATACCAATGTTGACGAGAAGAAATGGAATATAGGTATGGACGGAGAGAAGGACAAACATCAAAGCGCCCTCTAAGACCATCGCAAGCGATGCAATATCGCGCGGGCCAAACCGATCGGAGATATGTCCGGCAGGTACGCTGAATGAGAGCGCAACTCCCCCTGCAATAGAAAGTGCAAGAGCGACCTTTGCGGGGGAAAGTCCGACGATCAAGGTGAAGTAGATAACCTCCACTGTCATAAAGAGACCGTTACCGAAAGTATTGATGAGAGTTGAAAGGCTCATTGTTCTGCGAGCGTGGCCTTGAGGTATCGCTTGGCTCTTGATTTCAGAGGCCCACATACCTAAACGCGACATCTCATTAGTTTAACTTAACTGCTTGCGACGCTATTCTTTCACCGTGCTCTCCGAGATTCTGACCTTTATCTTCTTTGTATTGATAGGTCTCGAAATTCGAGAGGGGCTACAACGTCCTAAGGATGCAATTCTTCCTGCAATCTCAGCACTTGGCGGGATGCTCCTGCCAGCTCTGATTTTTGCTCTCTTAGTTCCGGGTTCACGGGCGTGGGCAGTTTCAATGCCTACAGATGTTGCGCTGGCGATTGGAGCTTTAAGTATCTTGGGCAAGCGGGTAAACCCTGCCGTTCGACTCTTCCTTCTTACTCTTGCTGTAGCAGATGACTTCTTCTCTCTCGTTGTCATTGGAATATTCTTTAGCGATGATCTTCACCTTGCTAGCGCCATCTACACGCTGGGAGCCGCAACAATTGGTTTTGTACTCCCCTTCCGCCATCGGCTGATTGCAATTCTTTCGCCCATCGCAACTTTCATAGTGATTCCGGTCTATATCTTTATCAACCTTCTTACTCAACTCGATTTCTCGGTATCAACAGAGAAAATCTCAACGTCGATAGTGATTGCTCGAGTCATTGGCAAAGTCCTCGGAATCACTCTCTTTACATATCTCGCGACCAGATTTACCAAGCTCGCACTTCCATCTGCACTTGAGATCAAAGAAATCGTCGGAATTGGATTCCTTGCGGGAATGGGGCTTACAGTTTCTATTGTGATCGCTGAAATCACACTTCAGACCGAATCAGAGTTGGCTCAAGTTCGAATGGGGCTCTTCTTTGCCGCCATCGTTTCTGGATTGTGCGGAGTTCTTTGGCTTAAGCGTTTTCCTGCTTCGCTATAGTCGATCGAGCAACGAAGTAATATCCGACAAATCCAATAATGAGAGCGAAGAAGACTCCTAGGTTTGCGTAAGCCCAAGCTCCATCTTTTCCGCCGATGACTCCGAGGAAATATCCCTGCCACGATAGCCAGCTTGCGAATGTATTGGTGACAAATCCCCACCCTACAAAGGTTCCGAGCGCCATAACTGCGATGGAACCCATATTCCAGGAACCATATCGGCCATTCGACTTATAGAGATCTTCTTCATGGTAACTCTTACGCATCAAGACATCGGTAACAAAGATTGCAGACCACGTAGCAATCGGTACTCCGAGAGTGATCAAGAAACCTTGGAACGGGAAGAAGAAGTCGTCGGCTATCCAGACGAAGTAGATAGTTCCGATAAGCATCAGGGCCGCATCGAAGGAAGCGGCAATATGTCGCTTCACCGGCAGGCCTAGAGAAATAAGCGTTAACCCTGAAGAGTAGAGATCAAGGATAGCTCCCCCAACTAAACCGAGAATCGCAACGAGTGCGAAGATGATTAGGTACCACGTTGGAAGAATTGTTGTGAGAGCACCAATGGGATCTGTGGCGATTGCACCAGCGAGATCTTCGCTGCTACCAGAGAGCGCTGCTCCATAAATGACGAGAAGAATCGGAACGATTGATGCACCGAAAACTGTCCACCCGATCACACCGCGACTCGAGACAGTGCGCGGAAGGTAGCGTGAATAGTCGGCGGCGGAGTTAACCCAGCCAAGACCAATGCCTGTTGCTCCGAATATCAACGCTCCGATAAATCCTTGCAGTGTTCCTGACTTCATAGAAGTGAGCGCTACCCAATCGACCTTGGAAATAGTGAGAGCAATATAGACAAGTGTCATCAGGATTGTGATGGAGGTGAGATAACGCTGAAGTTTCATAATGACTTCGAATCCAAGAACACCTGCAGATACAGTCAGAGCGACTGAGATAACAAATCCAATAACCATTGCAGCGTTATGGTCGAGATGGCCTACGCGTACAAAGACAGTTCCTGTTGCAAGTGTTGCAAGAGAGACGAGAACGGTCTCCCAACCGACGAAGATGAGATATGAAAGTGCACCTGGAATGAGATTTCCTTTTACGCCAAATGTTGCACGAGAGAGAACCATTGTTGGTGCATTCGATTTCTTACCTGCAAGCGAGCTGACTCCTACTAATAAGAAAGAGAGAACTGTGCCGAGGATTGCAGCAAATGTTGCTTGCCAGAAAGAGATTCCAAATCCCAAGAAGAATGAGCCATATGAGAGTGCTAAAAGCGAAACGTTTGCACCACACCATGGCCAGAAGAGTGAGGATGCCTTGCCTCGTCTCTCGCTCTCGCGAATGACGTTGGTTCCGTTTAATTCTAGGTTCATAGCGAGGAAGGTTACGCGGTTTCAATCTAGGTAGCACTCTTGATAGTCTTCGCGTCGGTCACGAGTATCAAAGAATGCACCGGCACTTTGATCGGCAACCCTCCAAGGCGGC
>WLKV01000095.1 GCA_009701085.1 Actinomycetota bacterium
AACCAGACCCACATTGTGGTGAAGGAAGTGCGATTGACACCGAAGATTGAAAATCATGACTACGAGACAAAGCGCTCAGCAGTCGAGAAATTCCTTAAAGGTGGCGACAAGGTGAAGATCACGATGAAGTTCCGTGGCCGTGAACAAACACGTCCAGAGCTTGGGTTCAAACTCTTGCAACGTCTTGCAGAAGATGTGAAAGAGATTGCATTCGTGGAGTTCGCTCCTAAGCAAGAAGGTCGACAGATGACGATGGTCCTAGGGCCAACGAAGAAGAAGACCGAAGCGGTAGCTGAACAGAAAGCGGCGCGAGCTGCCAAGGAGAAGGCTGCTGAAGAAGCAGCTGCACAGTAGTTTTAAGAGTTTTCTACAACGACGAAGTAACAGGAGAAGATAAATGCCAAAGATGAAAACCCACAGTGGTGCGAAGAAGACCTTCCGCGTCACAGGTTCAGGAAAGATCATGCACGAGCGTGCAGGCAAGCGCCACCTTTTGGAGCACAAGTCATCACGCGTTACTCGTCGTTTGAGCCAAGAATCATCAGCAAAAGCAACAGTCACAATGACAGCCAAGCGCATGCTTGGTTTGAAGTAAGGGAGTCGACCAATGAGAGTAAAGCGCGGAGTACACGCAGCAAAGAAGCGTCGCACAACCCTCGAGCGCGCAGCCGGATATCGCGGTCAGCGTTCACGTCTTTTCACAAAGGCGAAGGAGCAAGTAACGCACTCAATGGTTTATGCCTTCAATGACCGCAAGGACAAGAAGGGCGATTTCCGTCAGCTATGGATTCAGCGTATTAACGCTGCAGCTCGCGAAAACGGAATGACATACAACCGCTTCATCCAGGGCCTTAAGGCATCTGGTCTTGAAGTAGATCGTCGCGTTCTTTCAGATATCGCAACAAACGATCCAGCAGCATTTAAGGTTCTCGTGGATGTTGCACGTAAGAACCTTCCTGCAGCTTAAGTAATTCATACCAATGATTGAGAGCCTTCATTCGCCGCACGTCGGGCGAGTGAAGGCTCTTATTGGTTCTAAGGGCGCAAAAGAACGTCGCGAACAAGGACTCTTCGTTGCCGAAGGTGTGCAATGTGCACGAGAAGCGTTGACCTCAAGTAATGGTCCGCAGTTAAAGATTCTCTACGCAACTGAAAATGGTCTCTCGAAGATTTCTGAATTAGATCTTGGCTCCGTTGAAATCGTTGAAGTAAGCGATGCGGTCATGAAAGCGATGTCTGACACCGTTTCACCTCAGGGCCTAATCTCCCTCTGCTACAAGCCCGAAAGCGACATCTCTGAGCTTTCAGCAACTGGGACATCAACATTTATATATCTTCACGAGATTCAAGATCCAGGAAATGCTGGAACCATTCTGCGTACAGCAGATGCAATGGGGATTTCGGCCATCATTACTTCCCCTGATTCGGTCGATATGTTTTCGCCAAAAGTTGTTCGTTCAACCGCTGGCTCTTTATGGCACATCCCGGTCTACGAAGGCGTTGCATTCGACCGCGTAGAAAAGCAATTCCCAAGGATTCAAAAGTTTCTACTTTCTTCACATGCCCGCACTTCAATTCTTGATCTCACAATCCCAGGCGATAGCATCGCAATCTTTGGAAATGAAGCTAGGGGAGTAAGCGCTGCAGATCTTGGAGCAGAGGTAACTGAAGTGACTATTCCTATGGCAGGACGTGCTGAAAGCCTCAACTTATCTGCAGCCGCTTCCATCGTAATGTTCACCCTTTCTTCAAAGGTCGCAGGTTAGAATTACCCCCATGAATCCGGCAGATATTGCATCGTGGATAAGCGATGCCCAGAAGGCTTTTGCTGCCGCATCTGATCTCGACGCCCTCAAAGTCGCCCGCCTTGCACATACAGGCGATAAAGCTCCAGTCTCTTTAGCGAGCCGTGCACTGGGTTCGCTCTCATCTGAAGAGAAAGCGTCTGCCGGAAAACTTATTGGGGATGCAAAGGCTGAAATTGCGAAAGCTCTCGCGCAGGCGACTGAGAAGTTAGAAATTGAACGCGATGCAAAGGTGCTTCTCGAAGAAGTTGTAGACATTACCTTGCCAGTCCAGCGCACACATCGTGGGGGACTTCATCCCATCTCCATTATCAAGAACGAAGTCTCTGACTTCTTTATTGAACAAGGTTTCTCTGTCGAAGAAGGCCCTGAACTCGAATCAGGCTGGCTTAACTTCGATGCACTTAATATTCCTGCCGATCACCCGGCAAGAACAATGCAAGATACTTTCTTTATCGAACCAATCGAATCTGGCGTCGTACTGCGCACTCAGACATCACCGGTACAGATTCGTTCCATGCTTACTCAAGAGCCACCGATTTACATGATCTGCCCAGGGCGCACATTCCGCGCCGATGAACTGGATGCGACTCATAGCCCGGTCTTCCATCAGGTTGAAGGCCTGGTCGTCGATAAAGGCATCACGATGGCACATCTCAAAGGCACTCTTGATAACTTTGCTCAGCATATGTTTGGAGCTGATGTTGTTACTCGACTTCGTCCATCGTTCTTCCCCTTCACCGAACCAAGTGCTGAAGTGGATATCTTCTTCAACGGCCGTTGGATCGAATGGGGCGGTTGCGGAATGGTTAATCCAAAGGTTCTAGCAACCTGTGGAATCGATACTGATGTTTACACCGGTTTTGCATTCGGCATGGGCCTTGAACGCACTCTTATGGTTCGTCATGGAATCACAGATATGCACGACATTGTCGAAGGCGATCTCCGTTTCACACGCCAGTTTGGAGTCGGACTCTAAATGCGCGCACCGTTATCGTGGATCAAAGAGTTCGTCGATATTCCAGCAACGATTACCGCTGAAGAAATTTCTGATGCGCTCATTCGAGTTGGTTTTGAGGTAGAAGAGATCATTAAGCAAGGATCCGATCTCACAGGCCCTCTCGTCTTCGCAAAGGTTCTCAGTATTGAAGAACTTACTGAATTTAAGAAGCCTGTTCGTTACGTCGGTCTTGACTGTGGAGAAAAAGAAACTCGTTACGTCATTTGTGGCGCTACCAACTTCGTAGTTGGCGACCTCATTGTGGCTGCTCTTCCTGGTGCAGTACTTCCCGGTGATTTTGCTATCGGTGCACGTGAGACATACGGGAAAACTTCAAATGGAATGATTTGTTCTGCACGCGAACTTGGCCTGGGTGATGATCACTCAGGAATCATGACTTTTGCTGAAGGCACAGTGAAGATTGGTGACGATGCAATCGTAGGTTTGATGATCAACGATGTCATCTTCGACGTAGCTGTAAACCCTGATCGTGGTTACGCACTCAGTATTCGCGGAATTGCTCGCGAAGTGGCTGGCTCACTCGGGCTGAAATTTACCGATCCTGTTGATGCGCTACGCACTCTTACCTTCCCAGAGACAGGCAAGGGTGTCAGCGCAAAGATTGCAGATTCAGCTACAGCATCTGTCTTCTACTTACGAACACTTTCGAATTTCGATCCCTCAGCGACAACACCTCTCTGGATGCGTCGTCGCATCGAGAAGATGGGGATGCGTTCAATCTCGCTCGTAGTAGATGTAACCAACTACGTCATGCTCGAACTCGGTCAGCCACTTCACGCGTTTGATAAATCAAAGATCCAAGGCGGGCTCACCATTAAGCGGGCAGGCAAGGCGCAACCATTCACCACTCTTGATGGACAAGTGCGTCAATTGGATCCAGATGACCTTATGGTCTGTGATGACGCTCAACCACTTGCTCTCGCAGGAACGATGGGTGGCGCTTCATCTGAAATTTCTGAAACTACGACGGATATTGCTCTAG
>WLKV01000096.1 GCA_009701085.1 Actinomycetota bacterium
CCTGTGTGAACAACGACGCCAAGTGCGCCAATCTCTTGTCCTCGCTTGAGTGAGTAAGCAGTTGATGCCAATGAATTCTTGTAGGTATCTTCAGTGGGCGAACCTAAATTAATAAGAAATGGTGCGTGCACATACGTTTCAATATCAAGAGCTTCAGCCTTTTCGCGGAAGAGCGCATCTGCTTCATGGTTGGTCTCTGGCATCGCCCAGCCACGCGGATTCGATGTAAAGACCTGAATCGCTTCGGCCTGAGTTAGCTCAGCATATGCAATCGAACGCTTAGCCATTCCTCCAGATGTTGGAGTATGAGCACCGATACGTGGTTTCTTCGTGGCTTTAGACATTTGCCTAGCCTACTGTGATGGTCACAGTACTGCCACGCTTTACCTTAGTTCCGACCTTAGGCGAAACGTTTGTCACCTTTTTCACGGACTTCTTGCCAATTTTCTTAACCACAACTTTAAGGTCGAGATCCTTCAAAGCCTGAACAGCCTTTGCTTCATCGATAGAGAAGAGATTAGGAATATATGCATACGCAGTTCCCTTTGAAATAACTAGCGCAACTTTTGCACCTTTATCTGCTGTGCCGCCACCCGCAGGCTTCTGAGAAACAACTTCGCCAGCAAGACGAGTTTCGCTATATGCATAGGTCGATGTCACTACAAAGCCCGCATCCTGTAGTTCATTGAGCGCTTGATCTGAACTCTTACCTACATACGATGTAAGAGCAATCTGTTCAATTCCCTTAGAGACGCGGATGATGATTGACGTTCCACGCTTCACCTTTTCACCCGTTGGTGGGTTTGAATCGATGACGTAACCTTTAGGAACTGTTGTGCTGAACTCTTCGGCAAGTGGTGCGATGACGAGCGGTAACTTACCGATCAGATTCTGTGCAGCTTCCGGAGTAAGACCGGCGACTGCAGGCAGGATAAATCTTTCAGCTCCCTTAGAGATCACGAGTTTGACGGTGCCACCTTGATCAATGCGACCGCCACCTTCGGGGATTGATTGAATGACATGGCCTTCAGGAATCTCTTCACTAAATTGTTTTTCGATCACCATGGATGTCAGACCCAGTGGATCGAGCGCTGCACTTACCTCGGTCTGAGATGCACCGACAGTAGATGGCACGACAACACGTGAGCCTGGTCCAACAAGTACATACCAACCGACAATTCCCACGATGACAGCCATGGCGAGTGCAATCTTTCGATTACGTCGTACGCGCTTGCTCGCCTTCTTACGCTTTCTTACCTCCTCCGTTGTTTCACGAGGTGCCGGAGTGGGGATGCTTTGCGTCAATTCTTTTACCTTTGAACGAAGTGATTTGCGAGTGGGCTTTGGTCGCATCGGTTCGATGGGAATATCAAGTTCGAGGCTGAGCTGATTCTCCTTAGGGCTTAGCGTCTGATTAATGCGCGATAGTTCTTCGTGAAAGACAGTGGCATCGCGTGGACGTTCATCTGGATTCGAACTCGTTGCACGATAGATCAGATCATCGAGTGGTTCAGGAATGCCCGCAACCACAGAACTAATCTTCGGCACCCGATTGTTGACATGCATATATGCGATTTGAATGGGAGCATCACCTTCAAAGGGCTTCTTGCCGGTGAAGAGTTCAAATGCTGTAATACCAATGGAGTAGATATCGCTGCGTGAATCTGCGACGCCGCGCTGAACTTGTTCGGGGGAGAGATAGGAAACGCTGCCCAAAATGACGCTGGATTCGGCAGTCATCGTGCCGCCAAGGAGTGGTCCTTTTGCCAGACCGAAGTCAGCAATCTTGATACGACCTTCTTTAGAGATCAAGATGTTTTCAGGCTTGATATCGCGGTGAACAATTCCGATTTTATGAGCTGCAGAGAGCGCGCTCATCACAGGGAGTAGAAACTTAATTCCATCTTTGACCGAAAGGCTTCCTTGCTCATTGAGATATTCGCGCAAGGTGTGGCCTTCGATCATCTCCATCACTAAGAAGATGGCAGGCGTGCCGTTCTGATTCCATCCTTGATCTTGCACTGCGACGATATTGGGATGCGAGAGAGCTGCTGCAGCTTTTGCTTCACGGATAAAACGTTCTACAAATTGTTCATCCTGCGCCAAGTGCGAGTGCATGATCTTGACTGCAACTTTGCGATCGAGGCGAGTATCGAGGGCCTCATAGATGCTCGCCATTCCGCCGGTAGCCATCTGGCGGATGAGTTGATAGCGCCCATCGATAAGCTCGCCGGTCAGGTCAGACATGACCCGAATTCTAGGTAGTCAGTACGAAATCAGCCGCGTTCTGCGTGCCCTCGTCGCGAAAATGTTGCTCTTGTGTGGAAAGCCACTTTTTCATCTGACTCTCTATACCTTTTCCGTCGCGTTCTAAAACCCTCGCCAAACCTTCTGAATCTTCAATATCAATCCATATGAGGGCGGCTAGCGAATCTCGAATGGCCATCTGTCCGCTGCCAACACCTTCAAGGATCAGAAGTTCTGACTTTTCTATCTCAGTAACTGGAGAGAATTCAGCTTTATGCCAGTCATAGGTGGAGAGAGATATAGCTTTAGATTTCTTATGTGCATCAACGAGGTGAGTTAACACATCGGTGAGCTGGCCGGTCAGTGCGTTATCCCAACCGTCATAGAGATCATCCATATGTATTTCAGTGATGGAGTAGCGCCGGGCTAGTGCGAGTTTGATGTCACGTGCAAGGGTTGTCTTTCCTGCACCTGCTGGCCCATCAATTGCGATGATGGGTTGCGATATGTCCTTACAAAGATCGGAGAGCGCGTCTATGAGATCCATACCAAGTGCTCCATCCCATCGCCGCCATCGCTGTAAATGCCACATAGAGCAGCGTTGTAAAGAGTAACCCCTGTGATGCATAGAGCGCTGTGTATCCGGCATCGACCACGAGCCACATTGGCCAGCTGTCGTACTTTTCGTAGACCATCAATACCTGCGCTGCAAGTGAGCCGAAGAAGAGAATGGCATCGACATAGGTAGATGCAGCACCTAACGACTTCAAGACTGGACCCAGTGCAAGTGTTGCAACGAGAATCGCGGCAATTGTGTAGAGGCGGTACTTATTTTTAAATGGCTCTGGCTTAGCTCCGGTTGGTTCCCATCCATACCACCCAGCAACTGCAGCTGCGATAAATACCAATTGCAGTGCAGCGCTTGCGTAGAGCTTGTACTGCAGAAAGAAGATTCCATACAAGACGCTACTCAAAGCCCACCAAGGCCAGGTAATGCGTTTTGCAGTGATACCGAGGGCAACTCCAACAAAAGAAACTACTGATGCAACAAATTCAAGATAGGAAACTTCATAACCCCAAGCGGTGAAAAAAGTGGAAAACACGTATTCCTCATTTCTAGATCCGCATTACCGGACCAGTCAGACGGTCGACTTCGATGAAGTCCTCTCAGCCGCTGTGGCTCCCGTTGGTTATAACTTTAGCGAATACGAGCAGCAATTGCCTGTATGTAGGCAGCTCCTGCAACGCGTGCGCGGCGAGCATTTGAAGTCTTGGCTCGCTTGTTGAAGATGTCGTAGCCAATCGCTTCGACTTCATCGACAATTCCGCAGTACAGCTCGCTGGCTGCGCGAATACAAGGTCGTGATTCTTTATCGAGGTAACCAATTCCAATATCGGATTCGCGCTGAAGCTGACGAACGCGGGCAATTTGGAATTTCAGAGCGGCAACTATTTCTGGAGTTAAAACTCTGCGTTCAAGCATCGCCCGGTCTACTCCGAATTGAGCGAGTTCTTGCAGTGGAAGATAGACGCGGCCTCGATCGAGGTCTTCGCCGA
>WLKV01000097.1 GCA_009701085.1 Actinomycetota bacterium
CCTCGCCTCTCGGCCATCCGACCATAGACAAACCGCCACCTGAAAATAAATTCGAAGCGGCGGTTAATCCGAGCGGACGACGGGGTTCGAACCCGCGACCTGAACCTTGGCAAGGTTCCGCGCTACCAGCTGCGCTACGTCCGCATTTTGTGCAGGGGCAAATCTAGCGCAGTGCGGGCTGAACTGCCAAAGCGGGTTTTTTAAAAGGGATTTTGATGGCGTTATATGCGTAGCCTTGCCCCATGTCAGCCCCAGTAACGCAGATGTGGATGGGTGGAGTCCATGCAACTCAGTGCGTTGAAATAACTGATGATGCGAGTCGATTAGACGATGGATCATTCTGGGCGGTCTCAATAACCTTTGAAGGCAAGGCACTCTTTGCTCGTTTTGCAGATGTTTCGCACGGTGAGTTTCCATCTCACCAATGGACCCCGCTGACTTCACAGTGGTCAACTTCTCAGAGCAAGAGTCAATACATTGCTTACGTCTCGCAGATTCGCGAATTGATTGCGAGCGGCGGGGTGTATCAAGTCAATGCCTGTCGAGAACTCAGCCATCCTTGCTCGGCTCAGTCGCTGCGGGGGTTGTTCTCGCAATTGTTACTTCGAAATCCAGCGCAGTACGCCTTCTATCTCTCAATCGAAGGTCTTGAAATTGCATCGGCATCTCCCGAGCGATTCATTTCTCGCAGCGGTTCCAGGATTCTCACCTCACCAATAAAGGGAACAATCCGAAGCGATGAGAATGAATTCGGAGATAAAGATAAGGCTGAAAATCTGATGATTGTCGATCTGATGCGTAACGATCTCGGTCGAATTTGTGATGCAGGATCCATAGATGTGAGCGAACTCTTCAGACATGAGAAACATCCAGGAATTACCCACCTTGTCTCTGATGTCGAGGGAAGACTGAAGGACGGAACGACGTGGAGAGAAATACTGGAAGCAACTATGCCTCCAGGTTCAGTGAGTGGCGCTCCCAAGAGTGCTGCGCTTTCGATTATCAAGGGAAGCGAGGGAGTACGTGGTCCTTACTGCGGAACGCTGGGTTGGATTCATGGTGATCGCGCTGAACTCTCTGTTGCGATTCGTACCTTTTGGAATGAGGGTGATTCCACAATTCGATTCGGAACAGGTGCCGGAATTACGTGGGGGAGCGATCCTGCTGCAGAATGGGAGGAGACGCAGCTCAAGGCGCGTCATCTCATTTCAATTGCAGGGGGAGAGCTATGACGTTGCTAAAACTTGATAGCCACGGCTTTCCGAAAGCATCTGGAATATTTGAAACCATTAAGACAGTGAAGGGTGCACCCATCGCATTGGGTCGCCATATGCGCCGCGCTCTCGAGTCAGCGTTAGAACTTGGTATTTCAATCCCCTCTGAAGAGTTCATCAGAGATGAAATGGTTCGAGTTCTGGCGCACAACCCTCACGATATAGGTCGCCTTCGAATCTGTTTCGGGAAAGAAATCTTTCACATCACTCACGATGAATATGTCGAACATACTGAACCTGCTCGACTCAATTTCTATAGCCAGACAGTAATTGGCGCAGTTCATAAGCTCTTTCCCTATGACTATCGCTTCGCTCTGATTGAAGCTGCGAATGACGAGGGCTATCACGACAGCGTTCTGTTTAATGAGAAGAATGAGATCACCGAGACAGCTGTTGCAAACCTAGCCTTCTATATCGGAGGCGAATGGGTTACTCCGCCCATCACATCAGGAATTTTGCCCGGCGTAATTCGAGCGATAGCAATTGAAGAGTGTGGTGTGCGAGTTCGCCCGATACATGTTTCAGAAATCCCTGAGGTTGAATCTGGATTTATGCTCTCGAGCCTTCGAATTGCCCAGCCAATCTCGCATATTGGGGATATGAAGTTGAAAATAGGAGATGCTTCACGCGCTCTTGAGGAGCAAATTCACACGAACTGCAAGCCTGTTTCGGTAGGCTAACCCCATGTCCATGATCTCTGTAACCGTTGATGGTGCTGCTCGCAGCATCGAGGCAGATCAGAAACCAACTCATCTTTTTGCAGAAGCGAAAGAGATTGTTGTCTGCAAGGTCAACGGAGTATTGAGAGATCTCTGGACGGATCTCGTTGAGGGCGATTCAGTCGAAGGTATCTCCATCTCGTCTCCCGAAGGCTTAGCTGTACTTCGACATTCGACAGCCCACGTGATGGCTCAAGCAGTGCAGCAAGTTTTCGCTCAGACTCGACTCGGAATCGGTCCACCAATAACCGATGGTTTCTATTACGACTT
The DNA here is from genome assembly GCA_009701085.1 of Actinomycetota bacterium. Lineage (GTDB taxonomy): Bacteria > Actinomycetota > Actinomycetes > Nanopelagicales > Nanopelagicaceae > Planktophila > Planktophila grossartii. The sequence goes on from WLKV01000097.1 coordinate 2,264, forward strand.
CGATCCACAGAATCCATTCAATCCTGATGACCTCGAAAAGATTGAAAGCGCGATGCGCAAGATTGTTAAAGAAGGTCAGCGATTTAAGCGTCGCGTCACAACTGAAGCTGATGCGCTCAAGGAACTTGCACACGAACCGTATAAGTGCGAACTTATTGGCATTAAGGGCGGCGGAACAGACGAGACCAACGTTGAAGTAGGGGGCACCGAACTTACTATCTACGACAATTTAGGTCGCGATGGACAACCTGTGTGGTCAGACCTCTGCCGCGGACCACACCTTCCGTCAACAAAACATATTCCCGCCTTTAAATTAATGCGAAGCGCTGCTGCCTATTGGCGCGGCTCTGAAAAGAACCCAATGCTTCAGCGCATTTACGGAACAGCGTGGCCTTCACAAGATGAACTCAACGCATACCTTGAACTTCTTGCAGAGGCTGAAAAGCGTGACCATCGTCGACTTGGACAGGAGCTCGATCTCTTCTCATTCCCAGAAGAAATCGGTTCAGGCCTTGCGGTATTCCATCCAAAGGGCGGAATCGTTCGTCGCGCAATGGAAGATTATTCACGCAAGCGCCACGAGGATGAAGATTACGAATTCGTTTACTCACCGCACCTAACAAAGGCTGCGCTCTTCCAGAAGTCAGGTCACTTGGATTGGTACTCCGAAGGTATGTACCCACCGATGATTATGGATGAAGAGCTCCATGCCGATGGAACTGTTAAGCGCGCAGGGCAGCAGTACTACATGAAGCCGATGAACTGCCCCTTCCACAACCTCATCTTCCAGTCTCGTCAACGTTCTTACCGCGAGCTACCACTTCGACTCTTTGAATTCGGAACTGTCTATCGTTACGAAAAGTCTGGCGTTTTGCATGGCATCACTCGAGCACGTGGCTTTACGCAAGATGATGCACATATTTATTGCACCAAAGAGCAGATGCCAGGTGAACTCGATTCACTTCTTACCTTCGTTCTCAATCTTCTTCGCGACTATGGACTAGAAGACTTCTATCTTGAACTTTCCACTCGCAACCCTGAAAAATCTGTTGGCGAAGATGCGGATTGGGCTGAAGCTACTGAAGCTCTTCGCAAGGCTGCAGTAGCCCAGAATCTCGAACTCGTTCTCGATGAAGGCGGAGCGGCTTTCTACGGACCAAAGATTTCCGTTCAGGCAAAAGATGCAATCGGTCGCACATGGCAGATGTCCACGATTCAGGTTGACTTCCAACTTCCACAACGATTCGAACTTGAATTTGCTGCGGCAGATGGGTCACGCCAGCGCCCTGTCATGATTCACCGCGCACTCTTTGGATCTATTGAACGATTCTTTGGAGTTCTTACAGAGCATTACTCAGGAGCATTCCCTCCATGGCTTGCACCCGTTCAGGTGATGGCAATTCCTGTCGCAGATAATTTCACTGACTATTTGCACGGCGTTGTGAAGCAGATGAAGTCTGCTGGGATTCGCGCTGAACTCGATTCTTCTGATGATCGCATGCAGAAGAAGG
>WLKV01000098.1 GCA_009701085.1 Actinomycetota bacterium
ATTGAATCCATAGTGTCATCAACAGACAAGATAAAGCATGCAGATACTTGCTGTGGGGCAGCAGTTCCGACGTTAAACCAAACAGGGGAGTTGAAAGAGAAGATTTGGTGCATGAGCATATGTGTGAGTTCGTGCTCGAAAATTGTTGCATCCTTATCAGTTGCAAAGTAACCGAATTCTTTTCCGGCCTTTGTATATGTAAGGACTACGCGATCGATGACCTGCTTGAGAGACCATTCGCGATTTTCGGCACCGACTGCGCCACGGAAGTACTTGGTTGTAACGATCGTTGAAGCATTCACTGACCAGAAGTCAGGGAATTCAACGCCGCGTTGTTCGAAAACAACTTCGCCTGTCTTCCAATTCTGTTGAACAACATCGCGACGATCCCATGTGACTGTGTCATAAGGATGTACGCCTTCTGTTGTGTAAATACGTTCGACTGTAAGTGCCTTTCCGCCCTTAACCTTCGAAGTTGGTCGATTGATGACCGTATCTGACATGTGTTATTTCCCCGTCTTCTGTTGTGCTGTTGATGATGTATCTGGTGTTGTTACTGAGTTTTTTGCATTTGTAGCATTTGATGGGAGGGCGCGGAGAAGTGCAATCTCACCTTCAAAATCTTCAAGGGAGGCAAAGTTACGGTACACAGACGCGTATCGGAGGTAAGCCACCTCATCGAGTTCGCGGAGTGGCGCAAGAATTGCCAGCCCTACTTCTTGAGCTTCGATTTCAGCTTGGCCTGTTGAGCGAAGGGTTTCTTCTACTCGCTGGGCTAAGAGAACCAAATCATCTTCATCTACTGGGCGACCTTGGCACGCCTTACGAACGCCCACAAGAACTTTCTCGCGGCTAAATGGTTCGGTAGCACCGGATCGCTTGATGATGTTGAGGAGCGCGACCTCTTGTGTTGAGAAGCGCTGGCCACACTTTGGACATTCGCGGCGACGGCGGATTTCTGTGCCATCTTGGACCGGACGGGAGTCGACGACTCGGGAATCATCGTGTCTGCAGAACGGGCAAATCATCTCGGCGTGTCTCCCTTCGAATGCTCAGTTTTTCCCAAATTCGGGTGTATTGGCGAATTCGCTAAACTACCGTAAAACCACTACTTATGGAAGTTTTTGCGTCTTCGACCCCTACATATAGTGGGAACTATAAAGCATTTCTTGAGACTCTGCCTCTTGAGTAGGAAAATCTACTTCGTGTCGCAGCTGACCTTTACTTGAGCGGGATACGCAGCTTCTGCCCTGTGGCTACATCGACTGAGGCCAATGAGTTGACCGAGATGATCTCAGAGACGAGCGAGCGCACATCGCCTGAGCCAGCAAGGCGGTTAGCTAGTGACCAGACGGTGTCGCCTGGTGCCACGGTGACGGTGATGAAGGATCCGGAAGCTTGAGGCGCTGAATCTGTGCCCGCCCCTGCCTTTGCGCTGACAACTGACCCCAAGACGATAGCGAGAGAAAGAACCACAAAGGTGCGAGCTAGACGACCACGGCGATTGAGATGAATGCCTGACGGAACGGTCTGAAGTAGCTGCAGATCAATGACTTTAGAGTAGTCACTGCTTTGGTTAAGAGTCATTGTGCTCATAGTTCTTAGCTCCTGCTACGCCTTAAACCTTGGGGAAGGTTTTCGAACACTTGTTCGATAGGAAAACCATATACCTACCCACCGACATCGGCAACTTATTTTCGAACATTTGTTTGAATTTATCCCCAACCTGTGGAAGAATCTGTGTATGGCCAAGAACCCCACACCCAAGCCTGAGCTGACCACCCGCCAGGTAACGATCCTCGACTTCATCAAGACCTCAACCGAATCCCAGGGCTACGCCCCTTCAATGCGTGAGATCGGCGAGGCAGCGGGGCTCAACTCCCCCGCCTCCGTTAAGTACCAGCTCGATATCTTGGAAGAGAAGGGCTTCATCCGCCGCGATGCCGACCGAGGCCGCGCCATGGAGGTTGTCCTTCCCGACAGCATGACCGGCGAAGGTGCCCACACAGATAAGACTCGCTTTATCCCACTCGTTGGTTCGATTGCCGCAGGTGTTCCCATCACTGCAGATCAACAGGTCGAAGAAACTTTCCCACTTCCTGAATCTCTCGTTGGCAAGGGCGAACTCTTCATGCTCAAGGTCAAGGGTGAATCCATGATCAATGCAGCAATCTGCGATGGCGATTACGTTGTTATTCGCCAGCAGAAAGATGCCAACAACGGCGACATCGTTGCTGCCATGATCGATGGCGAAGCAACTGTAAAAACATTCTCACGCAAGAGTGGCCACATCTGGTTACTTCCTGCCAATGATGACTTTGCGCCTATCGATGGCGACAATTGCGAAGTCTTGGGAATCGTTACAGCAGTTCTGCGCTCGCTTTAATTATTTCTTTAGTACTTCTGCACAAGCATTATGTACTCGCTGCCTTTAAGGCCTTGCTCTTCGCATTTTCCAAAGTGCATGGGATTGGCGTGTCCAGTAGATGTCACGCAGATAACTTGCGGAATATATCCATCCGGAGTTCCGCTTGGACCCTGGGGACCTGCTGGACCTGCTGGACCAATGAGACCTGGAGTTCCCTGAATCCCTGGAAGACCTTGTGGGCCAGCTGGTCCTACTGGTCCACCCGAAGGACCAGTTGCACCTGTTGCACCTTGTGGCCCTTGCGGTCCAGTCGCACCTGTTGCTCCTGTATTTCCTTGAGCTCCTTGTGGGCCGCTTTGATTAGCGCTTAAAAGAATTGTTCCATCCTGAAATTTAATTCCTCGTGCAATCTTTACATAACCTTGATCATTTACATTTCCAATAGTTATATCTTGGTTTGAAAGAATTGATTCAAGCCCTGTTGCGGTAATTCGCACGTTTCCAATACGCAAAGAGTCTGCGCCATCGATAAGGAGTGTGCCGTTATCGACGGTAAGGCCTGCTTGCACTCCAGTTTTTATATCTTGAATGTAGAGAGTTCCAGGTCCTAGTTGAAGACCTTTCCAACGAAATGTTGGCGAACCTAGCGTGTAGGTGTTATCGATCGCAGGAATTAAATCTGCACCGAGAGATAAGAGATTCATGGGAGCCTGACATTTTCCTTCAGCACCCGTTGCCCCAATTTTTCCTTCGGGTCCAACGGATCCTGTCTCTCCTTTATCGCCAGTCTTACCCGTCGCGCCAGTGTTGCCTTTCAAGCCAGCTTCGCCTGCAATTCCGGTCTCTCCGGTCAAACCAGTATCGCCGGCAAATGCGACTGTAGGCACTAGAGGTTGCGCAGGACAGAATCCAAGAACTTCAATAACCCTAGAAACTGCTTTTTGTCCCGTCCAGACTTCAACTACATACGAAGCTGAAATTAATGTCAGCAAGGACAGTAGAGCGCTTAAAGCAATCGATCTAAGTCTGATATTGGCAATGCGTTGATGAATTTTCACGACTCTCCTCGTTAGATGCAATAAACACAGTAGCCCTTTACATCGGTGGAGAAAAGCCTTTTCTAGCTAAATACGCGGGCTAGCACTTATTACTTCTTGCCCTCGATATCGCGGATGACGCGGTGAATTTCAGCGGCAATCTCTTTGAGCTCTTTGAGCTCTTGATCTGCAATCTGGCGGGCTTCTTTCGCCAGCTCGAATTCGCCAATCGAAGCCTCGTGGGTCTCGCGAATAATCTGCTCAACGGAAGCGGATGAAACCTGCTGTCCCACCATGATGATGGAGAGCAATACCAACTGCAGAAATGTCTGTGCCACCCA
>WLKV01000099.1 GCA_009701085.1 Actinomycetota bacterium
ACCAATATTTGCTGGCGGTCGTAGGCTATAAAGAAGAGGAAGAAGGTAATCACCGCAACTGTTCCTGCTGCCCCACCATCGTGGTTATCGAAGAAGTTAATGGAGTTACAGACTCCAACTATCCAAAGCACGGTGATGAAGTAATTAAGTAAGTGGTTGCTGAAAGCAAAGCCCATAGTGTCCGTAACAGTCAAGATGACTGCCACGATAATTCCAGTAAAGGTTTGTGCGACAAGTCGGGGCCATGGTTCGAGACCTTTGAGGTCATCCCACAGTCCCATTGCAGAAATTGCCATCGCAGGAACGAGGACAAAGCTTGCTAACTTAAAAGTATCGAAGGAAAAATCAACGGCAAGGAGTGACCCGTATGAGGCAGCAACAATTCCGATTGCAATTGCTACTCCACCTAAATAAGGAACAGGTTCTTTCTGTGCCTTACGGGCCAGGGTTGGTGCATCGACTGCACCGACGCGAAGTGCAATATTGCGAATCGGTGGAGTTATGAGTCCAACGAAGATGAGGGTAAGAAAACCCAGTAAGAAAAATTGCTCGATTGAATAAGTCATTGTGCTACTGAAAAATTAGTTCTGGGCCTTGAAATAATTTGCGCGAAGATCATCGACTTCAGATTTACGATAACGGCGGTGTCCACCTAATGTGCGAATGGAGGTGAGTTTTCCTGCCTTCGCCCAGCGAGTTACAGTCTTGGGATCGACGCCAAAGAGATCTGCGACCTCGCGCGGAGTAAGCAGTACCTCTGCATCAGGCAGACGATTCATAAGCTTCTCCCAGTTAATTCACTCATCGGATGCTGGACTGAAATGTCCGTTTTGCTCCGTAATGACGGGAAGTATTCCTCACGAAATCACCTCTGGCAATACCGCCGAGGATGAATTCCAAAATGAAATTATCTAGAAGCGCTAGATAGCTGATTCGAAGGCTTGAACTGCTCGCCAACGGGTAACGAGGCGCTCATAACCCTGACCTGCGATTGCTCCGTCGCCAGCCGAGAGTCCGGACAAGCTAAATGCCACATCTTCAATGGATGAATCTTCACTGATGCCATCTAAACCTTGTTCGCGCAGCGCTGAGTCGAGATACGAGGCGAGGCCGCCGTAATCGAGTTCGACGAGAGATTCAGGATGGAAGAGTTCAAGCCAATCAATCATATTTTCGATCTCTTGTTCGACAGGTCCTTGCCCAAATGCCCCAAGAACAACTTCATGTGAATTTAGAGCACGTTCTCGAGCCTTCGACATTGTGGTGCGAGCAAAACAGTAAGCGCCATCTTCATCTTCTCCACGAACTCTTTCATCAGGTGTAAATATCGAGAACCAGCGCGGTGGAATTACCCAATTTTCAGTAATGATGTGCGGAACGCGATCTTCAAGAAGATCAACGCCCGTTGTGATGACTTCTTCAAGTGAAGGTGGAATGAAGAACGGTGTGATCGATGATGGAAGAGAATCTTTGAAATCATCGAGAGCTGCCCAACAACGAGTTGCAGTTGACCACGGAGATACATAACGCGATCCATTGATATCAAGAACGTGCGCACCATCAGGGCGAACAGCTGGAGGTTCAGGAAAAACTAAACGGCGAAGTGCGAGCGCCTGCTCTTCTTTACGTGAATCGATAGTCGCATCAATATTCTGCCAACGAATTCGGTCGACAGGTTCAAATGCAGAAAGTGGTTCGTAGATTCGCAGAGATGCGACGTACGGTGTTGGTTTCAAGCGCGTGGGATGTAGTTGCCCTCAGCGAAGGGATCGTCGTCATCTTGATTTTGCTGATTAGGAACATCACCGTGGAGTTCTTTAGTCAGCCGGTCGAGGTCCATCTCCTGAGAGTTGTACTTCAAATCGCGAGCAACCTTGGTCTGCTTAGCTTTTGCACGGCCGCGACCCATGGGCGACCTCCTTACGAATAGCTGATGTGTCAGGCGCGTAGGTTATCGCGCCTGAGCTCCTGACTCCAAAGCAACGGCAAATGAGCCTGTTTTGACCCTATGGCGAAGGGCGAAGTAGCCCACGACCTGCAGGAAGACGCTCAGAGACATCGTAGGGATGCGGAAGCGGTGATCTCCAATAGTTCCCATCGATACGAGCCATGAGATGACTACAGGGATAAATGAGGCGTAGGCCAAATTGGCGTAGATGCCCTTCATAGAGCGGAGCCAGAAGAATCCGATGAAGAAGAGTGAGATGCAGCCGATGACCCAGAAGAATGAAATGCCGCGGCCCACTGATTTATAGACCAGATCATTTCCAGATTGGCTGCCCTTTGCGATATTTACAATCGGATCAATCTTGAGCCATGGATTGCGCGCCATTGTTCCATTTCCGAGTGGACCAGACCATGGAGACCAATAGAACCAACCCTTATTGATGAAGAGTCTGATTGATTTTCCAGGATTGCTCGCGTACCACTTGATCACACATTTCACGACATCGTTATCAGTAACAGCGGTTGCAGGTGGAACTGGTTCGCAAGGAACATCAGGGCCGGTGTGTGCATATCCGCCTTGAGTTTCATCGCCTGCGCCGAGGCGCATGGTGACGCCAAGGTTTGTTGAAATAACAGATTTATCAATCGACTTCATATTTCGCTGAATCATGATTGCTGGTGCAAGGGCCATGATGCCAACGACACCAACCAGAATGAGCGCCTGTGCTTTGCGACCCTGAGTGATGAGCGCCCACAGAAGTGCGATAACAAGTGAGGTAAGAATCCAGCGAGGCTGCATAAACGAGGCGAGTGCAGAGAAGAATCCAACTGCAACTACCCGAAGAATAAATTGGCGATCATGGCCGCTCTGTCGTGACTTCATAATCAGACCAACAACCATCAACATACAAGCCGCGATTGGGCTTTCGTATCCCACTGCAAGTGAACTGAGTGAGAGGGTTGGATTGAAGGCAAGTGCAAGACCAATAAGGAACATATATGGCTGCAACTTGGTGCCACGTAGCTGCTTTACAAAGTAATAGCTTGCGTATGCGTAGAAAATTGATTGGGTAAATGAAATAAGGAAGATGACATGAGCAAGTGAAATCTTTGTGAGGATCCAGATAAGAATGGGATAACCAGCTGGCCAGTAAGAAAGGATGCTCTTATCGCTGAAATAACCTTGCTGAAGTAAGCCATCGACGCCACTTAGGTAGTTCTCGCCATCTGCGCCTAACCATCCACCCAACATCGCGCCATCTGTTCCGCGGATATTGGACATGATGATGAGCTTGATGAAGAAGGCGAAGACAGGAATGGCGATGAGATAGAAACTGATCTTCTTTGCAGATGATGCCTGCTTCTTAGCTGCGACCTTGGACTTACTTGCCATGAAATTTACCCCTTGTAGTCAGATACCAAGTATGAACGAGCAGCGTCCTTATCTGTAGAAGGCTCAACGATGCCAGCAATCCAAGCTGACATTCCTCGCGCTGCCAATGAGCGAATCACTAAATCTCCGATAGCTGGGTCGACTACAACCGACATTCCAATGCCACAGTTCCAGGTGCGTTCCATATCGCCTTGCGGCACAGATGCAACATCTGCCAAGAACTTGGTTGCAGCCGGAAGCGCCCAAGTTGAGCGATCATATTTCGCGGTAAGGCCTGCAGGGATAACTCGTGCAGTGTTATCAGCAAGCCCGCCACCAGTGATGTGGCTAAAAGTACGAAGCTTTTCGCCTTGAGCCTTGATGAGAGCAAGACAGTCGAGTGAGTAAATCTCCGTTGGGGTCA